>JASLYX010000004.1 GCA_030739585.1 Candidatus Bathyarchaeota archaeon | reverse complement strand
CGCGATGATATATGGATCTAATATGTGGGCGCTACTCATTGTGGGTTTGCTCCGAGATTTCATTATTCTGTTTGCTCGGTAGATATAATTAGCTGTCAGGTTAGAGAGTTGAATAATGAAAATTGGGTTCATCACTGACAAGATTTATCCCTTTTATGTCGGTGGCTATGAAACCCGTTTTTGGGAGTTAGCGAGAAGATTAGCGGGGGATAATGATGTTCATGTTTTCACTTCCTGTCCGAAGAATTATGTTATTGAGGGCGTGCATTTTCACAAAATTGCCCCCTATGTTTCATATGTTGACGAGTTTGGATACCGCCTTTTTTTAAAAGATTTTTTTTATATGATTCAACTTTATAAAAAACTCTTGAGTAAAATGGATGTTATTGATTGTAATACAATCCCCTTTTTTCATTTACCATTTGTAAAGTTGCTTTCAAAGATGAATGGGGAGCTTATGGTTGCCACTGTTCATGAGGCGTTGTTTTCTGGGTTATCTCATTATTTTGGGAAATATACTGAGCATAAAGGGGCGATCACTAGAGCTTTTTTCATGAGTAATTTTCCCTTCATTTTTCTGAATGAAGTCCTGAAGCTCCCTGATGAGGTAGTAGCTGTCTCCAGAATTACCAAGAGTGTCCTAACAAATCAATTTGGTTTATCTAATGTCACTCTTTCTTCTAACGGTGTTACTCTTCCTGAATATCCTATTCCCTCGATGAATGAGCGTAATGATAGTCTCGTCTATATTGGTCGGTTGGCCCCGGAAAAGAGAGTGGATGACCTCATTTCTGCTATGGCCGTTGTGATAAAGGATCATCCGACAGTAAACTGTCATATTATCGGTGCCGGATCTGACTCCAAGAAATTAAGCCGTTTAGTAAAGGCAAATGGACTTTCTAACTCAGTTATTTTACATGGGTATGTTTCTGACAGCGTGAAGAACAAGTTTCTAAAGTCTTCTCGTGCTTTCATTCTACCTTCTGAACGAGAGGGATTCTCGATTGCAGCCTTAGAAGCGATGAGTTATGGATTGCCGGTAATTGCAGCTTCTCCCAAACATTATGAGTTTTCTGGAGTCTTTGAATTTCTTCTCCCAGAGAATAATGGTCTCCAATATCCCGTGGGAGATTCAACAGAGTTAGCTTCAAAAATTTCCCTGCTGCTGAGTGATATCAATCTTCAAAAGCAGCTATCAAAAAATGCGGTTACTACGGCGAAAAAGTATTCATGGGACAACATTATTGTATCTTATAAGAAAATACTTGGTTGATTTGCAAAAATCTGCGTTAATCTCTGTCGTTGTACCTACAATGAATTCCGAGAAATATCTCCAGAAATGCCTATCCTCAATTCGAGATCAAAAAAACACTGAGATCGAGATCATTGTGGTTGATGGATTTAGTACAGATGCTACGCGTGACATTGTGCAATCGTACGATTCAATATTGGTGACGAGGCGTTGTAACGTTTCTGAGGCAAGAAACATTGGTTTAGAGTTATCTCAAGGGGATTTCATACTGTTCCTTGACTCAGATCAAGTGTTGTCCCCTTGTGCACTATCTAAATGCATTCAGGTGTGTAATGATGATAAAGTTGACTCGGTGATCCTCCCTGAGGAATCCAAGGGAAACTCTTTTTTGGCTCGATGTATTGCCTTTGAAAAACAAATTAAGATAATTATATCTGGGAAAGAATTGCCCCGCTTTTTCCGGATTAGAACGGTGAGATCTTTGGGGGGTTATGACGAAGCGTTAACTTTCGGTGAAGACTTGGACTTGGTGATCAGACTCAAACGAGCTGGGTTCAGTGTTGGCCGGATTAGTGAGCGAATCTTTCATTTTGAACCTTCGTCATTTTCAGGGGTTGTATTAAAATATTTTTCTCATGGTAAAAATATAGGTGTTTTGTTAAACAAGTATTCCCAGAGAGAAGTCTTTTCAGGCTATTCTCTTATTTTTTCTCGTCCAGTTCTTTTTTGGAGAATTGTTATTTTGAATCCAATTCATGGCTTTGGGGCCTTATTTTTAAGAATTGTTCGGGGTTTCAGTATTTTATTTGGACTGCTGAATGAAAGGTAGTTTTATCAAGATTAATTATAGGTTCTTACACTTCAATCAGTATTTATAGTGTGGCTTAAATAACTTGGATTTTACCTACATGGATATTGTTGATTGGTTTAGTTGGATAGATTTTATTTGGTAGTGAATGAATGAGTTTTTTAGTTGAATTATTTAATCGAGACAAAGTTGAGCGATTAATTAATATAATTAACAAACTAGGCCAAAGCATTCTCTTTTGGTATTCTCTGCTTATTTTCATTGTAATTTTCTCGTTCCGGTCGTTCGTCAGGCCAGGGCTCGTTTGGAAAGATGATTTTATTCCCCGTCATCCCCTCTATTCTTACTTTTCATTATTTACATGGAACCCATTGGAACATGGTGGCACACTTAATGATGATCTCTCAAATGCCTTGTTAAATTCCCTTAGAGCCTTTTTATCTTCAATTTTTGGTTTAGAATTAGTATCCAAGGTATATGTCGTTGGGGTGGTTGCATTATGCGCTGTCTTGATGTTTAAAGCATTGGTTGGTTTTCGAGATTTATTTAATCAATCCAGAAATTATATGGTATGTTTTATTGGTGCCCTGTTTTTTACCGTAAATCCTTGGGTGACTGCAAGAATATTATCGGGTCATTATTTTATTTTAAGCTCATATGCTTTCACTCCTTTATTTCTTTATTATTTAGTTCAATACCTTGACGTAGATGCTGAAAAATATGGATTTATTAAATGCTCTTTTCTTTTTTCACTAGTTTCAATGACATCTAATCACGGATTCATTATGAGTTTATTTTTGTCATTCATTATCACACTTTGGTATCTTATCATTTTTAAAAAAGGCGTTGTAATTTTGAAAGCATCATTAGTGTTTATTATTTCCCTTTTGATTAATTCTTTTTGGATATTCCCCACACTTAATATGGTATTTAGCGGGGTTCGCAACATCTCATTTTTTCAAGATATTTCCACCTCCCTAAGTGTAAATGCTAATTGGGTTAACACTATACGTTTACTCGGATATTTTTGGACTCCGTACAACCAGGAAATCTACACATCCGGTGGTCTTTTCTACAAAGTCTGGTTTGGGTTATCTTTTTTATTACCCGCACTGGTTTTGATTTCTGTTATTTCTAATCGGAAAACTCAAACTTTTAATCTTTTTTTATTATTCGTTTATGTGGTTTCGACTGTTTTGGGTCAAGGCACTAATTTTCTAGGGGGTTATTATTTAGATTTTGTTCGTATGCCCTTTATGCAGTTGTTTAGAGATCCCAACAAACTTTTGTATTTATCATCGATTTCCTCCGCATTAATTATTGGAACTTCTTTGCATGTAGTTCTATATCAAATTAGATATATTGTATCTCATGGAGGATTTGCTGTTGAAATCAATAAATTACTTATTTCATTTCTTATCGTTTCCGTTTTTATCGTGAATTTTCCCTGGTTGTCTGGTGATTTCAATGGAGTCTACAGTCCCTCTGTTAGGCCCCAATATAGTATAGCGTCTGAAGATTGGTTGGAACAGCAACCTGGAGATTTTAGGGTGTTATATCTTCCTTTGATGAATTACCTCTGGTTTAATTGGACCCAGACGGGGGTCAATGAGCCGATTAGATATTTGTCACCCGTTCCTGTTTTTAACCCTCCTTTTACAGCTGAGTATGATATTTCCCCGGCTTCCACGTTTTTTATGAATTATATTGCGAACTCCTTGTATGATGGATCCATCGAGAATATCGGCCAATTATTAGACATGGCACTTGTGCGGTATGTTGTGGTTCGGTTGGACTTCGATCCTCCCGGTATACCTAGTACCTATTTAGATGTACTGAATGGATTGGAAGATATAGAATTGGTTTGGAATGAAGGGCCCATATATATCTTTGAAAATTCATTATTTTCGTCAGATCTGATTCACTCTTCAAGTAACCCCGCAGTGATTTTTGGAGGATTTGATGGTTTGACGACATACATTTCTTCCGGATATAACACTTCGGGGAGGGCACTAATTTTTCCAGAGCAAGTAGATCTGAATCTAATATCCGAATATCCGTTATTTATTCCTGCAGATTCGTATTACGATTTTTTATTCTCGTTTGAGGATGATTTTGAGGGATTTATCCGCGCTTTTCGTTTTTTGGATGGATGGGAGGTGGACTCTTGGCTCCAGACATTAGTTGGCGCTATAAATGCCGGCGGATATTCTTTGAAGACAACAGTTGGTACTCCTTTAAGGCTAACTATTGATGTTAATGAATCTGGAGACCATCATATATGGATGAAAGCCTTTGGTTCTAAACCGTCTATTTATCTTGATGGACAGAAAAGTTCACGTAGACTTAAGGATTATTCACAAGAAGGGTTTAGATGGTTCTCTTTAACTGAGAATCTGTCTCAAGGGATTCATGAGATAGCAATCTCTCCTAAAGAGTCTCTTGCTATAGATAGACTACTAATTTTTTCTGATAACGATTTCAGTGAACTAATTTCGGAGGTTTCATCCGTTCTCGAGAGGACTCCGTTCCTATATACTATTGAATTTGAGGATTCTTCTTCGCGATACCATCCCATAAAATATAATGAACTGTTTTCTGAAAATTTAGGGGTTGTATTGGTGAGTAACAGGGTCTTTAAAGTTGATAGTCCCCTGGTTCTCCCTGGAGGCCAGAGTCTTGTCGCTGAGATACGGATGGATGTCCAATCTTTCCAAAAGTCATCCGGTCGAGTGTTCTTTAAGAACATAGATACACGTCAGGTTTTTGTGTACTACGTTTCTCCATCTTTTACTGGAGTTGGCAGATATTACTTGAACGATATGCATCTGGACCAAGGAATGTACGAGGTCTCGATCTTAGGTAAGGGTCTAACAGTGGATTCAATGCTTATCCATCCAGCGGAAACAATGAACCCGTTTTCCAGTCAAAATCGAGAAACGAGACTGGATTATAAGGATGTTCATCCTACAAAATACGTCGTAAACGGGGTAATGGGACCCGGTGTCTTGGTATTTGCTACCTCACATACTGATGCATGGCAGCTCGATATTAATAACCAAGAGGTTTCTCCCTTTGTTGTTAATTTATTCAGTATGGGGTTTAAAGTGACTCCAACTAGAGATGCTGCCACTTTAGAGTTTGTTCCACAGAGATTTATGAACCTCGGATATTTGGTATCCACCACCACCGTATTGGGCCTTCTAGGTTGCATTTTTTTTAGGAATATATTTGGGAAGGACGACTCCTCCTAAAAGATTGACCTTCCAGCCCTCTGAATTCCGAAAGAGCATTCATTAGGACCTTGTTTCTATAGTCTGGAAAATTGTGCTCTTGGTAATCCATATCTATTAGAATGGATTTTCTCATATACCAATGGGCTGTTTCCACTTTAATCTAGAGGCTCTTCCAGAGGAAGCAGTTCATGCTTCTGTTGTTCTGACTTTTTTTCTTATGGTTTTATCCGTGCTTCATTGGATAAAGGTTCCAATTTTGCATTTACAATCTGGTTTCTTTCAACGAACCATTTTTTCGGTCACTGTGCCGCTGTTTATTATGATCTTTAATGTCGGATTAAATATTCTTATTTTATTATATTTTAGAAAGTATTTTTATTTATTTTCAAGCATTATCATTTGTATTTTTACATCATTATTTTTAGGATATATTCCTGTTATAATAATTTCATCTTTTTTGTTTATTTACTGCATGCATTTAGATGGCCTTGATCTAAAATTACTTATATTTTATGGACTTTTTTTATTATTCATTATAGAATTATTCTCTTTAATCAATTGGATTATATTTGTTCCCTTAGGCTTATCTTCCATTTTTTTAAACATAGCCATTATGGAAGAACAAATATATTATTTATTCTCTCTTTTTTCACCCCTCTTGGTCCTCCTTTTTTTGTTTGGTTGGATCCCAAAACGGATAATCAACTGGTATAAAAAAGACAACTTATTCAACAAAAGGATACATCAAACAAGTATTAATCATCTACCCCTAATTGGCTCCCGATTTTTCTTCGTTTCAGCTTTATTATTATCCATATTCATTCCAATTTATCCCTATTTTTCCACTATCAATCCCGCTAAAGAGGTTCTGAGTCCTGATTTAATGCTAAGGGCAAGAGTAGTTGATACTATCCGGTCGGATTGGACAAGCATTTTTCGAGAGATGAGCGGTTCTAGACCTGCTTATTTAATGGTAGTTTTTATTCTGCAGTCGATTTTTCATATAAAGTCAGTTTCTTTCATTATGTACAGTCCGATTTTGCTTTTCATGCTATTAGTTTTTTCGATGTATTACTTTGTAAGGCAGTCCTATGGTAAAAATGATTTAGCTGTCCTGTCTTCTTTCCTGTTATCCTCCGGAGCCAATTTTCTCCTTGGGATTTATCTATATCCTTTATCTAATTTGCTAGGTTTATGCTTAGTGTTTTTTTCATTAGGCTTATTATTTTCAAGTCTTAAAAGAGAGGCTGTATGGACTGGATATTTTTCCATTGCCCTATTTTTTATGGTCTTGTTCGTCCATCCTTGGACTTTTTTTCAGTATTGTATTGTAATTATCCCGTTTTTAGTCATTAAGTTGAAGGAAAACAGTTATAGTGATTATTACCGTTTTCTGGTAAAATTTTTGGTATCTGGACTTGTTCTTATACTTCCCGTATTTTTTCTTCTATCCACGAATAGCATTCGACCATATTTAAATCTGGTAACTTTATCTCTATTTATTGATACTTTTAAAGCGGTAAATTTCGTTTATGCTGGCGCATTATCAAATATTGTCCCATGGTTGCTTTCTGCATACTATCTAAGTGGGCAGAGCGATGAAAGGGATGTCTCAAAATTCCTGCGTCTTTTGGTCTTTTTAACGTCTATATTATTCTTATTTTTGAATCCATTTGATAAATCACGAGCGCTAATTAATCTTCCTTTAGGCTATTTTGCAGCTCTCGGATTATCAAAGCTTAATTTAAAGTTAGATTCTAAAAATGGATTGATTTTCGCCCTGTTCCTATTATTCCAATCGATAGTTTTTGTTTTTAGAACCCTGTATTTCTTCGTGTGATAACGGGTTTTTTTTTGAATCCTTTTTCTTTAAATAGAGAATTTTTTCTGATCCTTTTAAGTATGTTCTCTCCCTGTTATTGACGCCTTGTATATCTCTGATGGACACGCATTATCACCATACAAATGAGTTAGACCGGCTTTGGTTTTCGAACGTTCTTTGTCTCCGATAGTTTCTGTGGTCGTTCCGGCTTATAATGAAGCTGAAATTATCGAAGAAAATATTTTAATGTTGAGAACAGCACTGAAAGACGCGGATATTTCTTTTGAGATAATTATTGCTGAGGATGGAAGCACAGATCGCAGTTATTCCATTAGCCTGGGTCTATCTGACTTATATCCTGATGTAAGAGTTATCCATTCTGATGCCCGTATTGGGAAGGGTGAAGCCATCAAGCGCGCTTGGCGTATTTCGTCGGGAAGTTTTATTATTTTCATGGATATGGATATGCCCGTAGATCTATTTTCTTTGGGGCCTCTTGTTGATTATCTAAAGCATGGGTCTTCATTGGTGATTGGATCACGTTATCTGGGGGATTCAAGTTTACAAAGGCCTTTTTTTAAAACGTTGAAGAGTAAACTGTATAATTTTTTATTACGTTCTTTTTTTGGTCATGAGATTTCTGATTATCAATGTGGTTTCAAGGGAATGATAAAAGATGACCTTAGTGATCTTCTTCTCTCTGTTGAGGATTCGGTTTATTTTTTTGATACTGAGCTTATTATCAAAGCTATTAGGGCTGGTTTATCGGTCAGGGAGCTACCTGTTTCTTGGAGAGAGCCTGAAGGACGTGTCTCGAAAGTTACATTGAGCGATGAGATTGTAATGATTTTTCGTCTTGTTTCATTTTTACTATCTAATTGAATTTTACTATATAATTGAAAATAGTGATTTTTAAATACCTTTTGAAGTAATCCGATTTTTTCTTAGCTATACATTTTGGCGGACGCGGACATTATCTAAATCAACTTATCGTACCCCTGAAAAAATCGCAAAAGACGATAATCATACTATTGACCAGCAGATATATAGTCGCGCACAAAGAGTTGGGAACGCTTCAAATCACAACTAGGGCTTAGCTTAGCTCCCTTGTATCTTCACCAGTTGCTTAGCTTGCTTTTGAGGGTCGCTAGATAAGGATTAGTGATACATCACTCGTACGAGCAAGCCAGACCTCCTTGGTTTGAACAATGAACTATTTGGTGTCAAAAAACCATGACCTGAGTCGTTTATTTGATACATAGAAGAAAAAAAAGACTGCCCTATTCAGATTTCGTAGTGCGCGCGCGCCTTTCTATATATTCCGCATCGATCCTCCTTGTAGCATTCCGGACAACCATTTCCACTTGTCCTGCTATTAATAGCTGCTTCCCATTCATGCTCTTGACTGCATCTCCACCAGACCTTTCTGCTGCTTCCTGGAGTGACTTGATATAGAGTCAAATCCCCGTTCCTGGTCAGGTGCCACTCCTTAGCTAGCTTCGGATGCAGCGCGGCGAGGTTATACATCGGGGAAAGCTTCAACTCAGATAAATCACGATACTAGAGCATAAAAGACCCGTCAATCGAGAATACAATATCTACGTTTCATTCCGCGCGCTCTCACTTTGCTTGCTCTTTCCTGCCCTCGCTCCAACTCGGCGAGTTCCAGTCATACATCATCACGTCTATGAACTGCCCCTCAATCTCAGAAAGCCGCCTGACCGCCCCGGACTCATCCTTGTAGTAAGTGCCGTTGGATCACAGATAATGCACTTGGAATCGCCAACTCTGACGGACCTCTCTAAAACTCTGATACGTGACTCCAGTCTTTTTGGAGTCATGCTCACCACTCCAGACGCTGACCCATTGTCTCCGAATCCCAATTCGTCAGAGAGTCAGACCAAACTCCATGCCAGACTCACGCACACGCAGATGCCCTAGACTTCCATATAGCGGATGCCTCAAAACCTCAAAGAGACTTTATCTCGTCCCCCCTTCTCATCCGAGAGAAGTCTCCAACGCCTCAACACGCTCGAGGAGGTCCGAGATTTCCGAGTCTTTCTTAACCGCTCCCAGAGTCTTCAAGGCGTTTATCTCGATTCGTTTCTCTTTCTGTTTGGTCCCGATAGGGGTTTTCTGGCTCTTCCATCTCCTCCGTGAATCCATAGCAATTTTCCATAATGCGATCTCCATCTCGTTTCGAGTGGGAACCCTAGACACAGACCCAACGCCGTTCTCTTCTCCGTTGAAGAACGAAATAATTGACTCTTTACCCAATCCTACACCTCGATTTATTTCTGTGACTCCCTGAAGCGGGTCAAAACGCCATATTTCCTGGTGATTTATGGAGGGGGGGTATGGAGTTGTGTTTTTGATTTGGTTGTTTTGAAAGAGTGTGTTCTGAGAGAGATGTGAACAAAGGAAATGAAGATGTATGGTTGCTTGGATGTTCTTCAGGTATTGTTCTTTTCTCTAATCTTTAGTTGGGTATAAATAGAGATGGCGCGTACCCACGGGCTCTAACGCCTCCCAGAAGCTTTACGGTGTGTGCGTGGTCAGTAGGAGTTACTCAGAAAGTATTTGAAACTAGGTTTTATTCCAAATAGTTGGTTCACGCTAGAGTGCCCTCAATAAAATAATCTCAGAACTCATTTATTTCAAAATATTCTCACTACTTTTTCTTTTCCCCTGAGAAGCGCATAAGATCAGTCGGAGGAAAATTATCTTGCTATAAACATTGACCAGGAAAGCAATGTTTAAAAACAAACGAGTCATTTGAAGTAGGGCAATCAGATAAACACTAAATACAGGATGTTTACAATGGTCGGCAAAAACGCATATATGAGGGGTAGATCCCGCTCCACGAGACCCGTTTCCAAAAGACCCCCTAACTGGGTGATCTACCAGCCGGACGAGGTCAAGGCACTAATCATCAACCTTGCCCGAGAGGGCAAACCCCAGAGCGAGATCGGCAACATCCTCAGAGACAAGTATGGCATCCCCTTAGTAAAGTCAATCGTGGGCTACGGGATCCATCGTGTTCTCCAGGAGGCCGAGCTCGCACCTAGGATACCCGAGGACCTCTACAACCTCATGGTCAGATCCACAAAGCTGAGGCGGCATTTAGACAGGAACCGCAAAGACTTCAGCAATAAACGGGGCCTCCAGAACACGGAGTCCAAGATCTATGCCCTCACCCGTTATTACAAAAAACGGGGAATGTTGCCGGAGGACTGGCGTCATAGGGACGAGATCGTAACCATCTGAGGGGGAAACCCATAGCCTCCCAGACCGCTTTTCTCAACTCATATAAGCCAGCAGTGGAGACCCTCAACTACCACGTCATACGAGGTGATCCCATCCGTATAGTGACCCATAACGACGCCGATGGTGTCGCTGCAGGGGGAATCCTCAGCCAGCTTGCTAGACGCCTCAGCGCTAGATTCAAGACTACCTGCGAGAAGCGGGTCGACGAGAATATGGTTCGATCCGTCGCAGCTGAGAAACCCCCGCTAGTTCTATTCTCAGATCTAGGCGGAGCCTACCTCGACATGTTTGAGGAGCATCTCAAGGAGTCCCAGATAATTGTTCTTGACCACCACCTCCCCGTAGAGATTGAGGCCCCTAATATTATCCACATCAATCCCCTACTCCACGGCCTAGACGGAGCGCAGGGGATAAGCGGTGCAGGAGTCAGTTACTTTCTAGCCAAATTAGTGGATAACAAGAACGCTGACCTGAGCCCTCTTGGTATTGTAGGTGCCCTTGCTGACCGACAAGATAAGGGGGAGAAAAAGTCCTTTCTGGGAATGAATACGGTCATCGAGTCCGACGCTAAACGCCTCGACCTGGTTGAGACTCACAACGACCTCATCTTCTATGGTCACGAGACAAGACCCTTGGCTCGGGCGTGCGCCTACACCACGATCCCCTTTATCCCCGGCCTCAGCGGGCGGGAGGATAGATGCCTCGCTCTCCTCAAAGAGGCCGGCATTGAGCTTAAGAACAAGGGCCGGTGGAGGGCTCTTAGGGACCTCTCTGAGGAGGAGAAGCGCACCCTATTCTCAGCCATCACCAAGCACATGGTCTACGAGGGATGCGATGCCAATGCTGTACACGACCTCGTTGGCACCATCTACACCTTCAAAGGCGAGGAGCCCTGGACTGCCGTCAGAGACGGCCGCGAGTTCGCCTCCCTTCTCAATGCCTGCGCCCGCATGGGGCACCCCAGCATAGGTCTCAGCATCTGCATGGGTGATCGCAATGACGCCCTTAAAGATGCTGCTGAGATCCTAAAGGGGTATCGCCACAAGATTGGTAAGTACCTCAACTGGGTCCGCCAAGCAGACCGTATCGAGGAAAGGACACACATATACACTCTCGTTGCCGACAACGACATAGACGAGCGCATCATCGGGGTCGTCTCATCCATCCTCCTCTCCACAGGCATCCTCAAGAAATACAAACCAATCATCTCCTCCGCAAGAGCTGACGGAGATCTTATAAAGGTCTCTGCGAGAGCTACCGACGACATGGCTAAACTCGGTCTAGATCTAGGGGAGGTCATGATGAAAGCCGCCGAACCCCATGAGGGACGAGGTGGAGGCCATAACATCGCTGCCGGTGCCTTCCTCCCCGAGGCAGACCAAGAGGAGTTCCTCCAAAGGGTGGACGTACTTGTCGGAGAACAGTTTCAAGCCTGAGACCCGGGTCAAGATAACCCTCCCCTACAAGGACCCCGAGACGGCTTCATCCATTCGACAAGCTACAATGCCCGATAATCAGGAGAGCCCTTTGGGTGTTACACTCAAAACCATTACTGAAGGCGCCACGCTTGAAATCACCATCAAAGCCGATGCAATAATAACTCTCATCGCTACCCTTGACGATCTCCTTTCCTGCATTCAAGCAGCGGAGAAAGCATTACACGAAATAGACTGAAAAAGTTGCAAAAGAGGAGAGTCTTTAGAATGTGTAGCACGGAGCTCAGGCCTTCCGCGCTTGCGCGCGTATTAAGATCCTCTCGGCCGCGAGCACCCACGCCTTTGCACACATCCGGATGGTCCCAGGCTAACCCGAGCCTCGCCCGCCGCTTATTCCCCTCTTGCAAGGGGTTCCGCTTTGTGCTTTTCCGTTTATGCTTTTATCCGTGCTACAGAGCTAAAATTGATCTTATTTCATAATATCCTTATGTTTCCCGAAAACCCCAAAAATTGAACCTGAATAACACAGTAATGGCCAATTATTGATTCATGCTTGTTAAGAATGTCCCATCTTTAAGGGACCAAAAAATATTGAGGCATGAGGCTCAAAAGAACCCCTTAGATCGAGGCGTTTTTCCATATACCATTTCCATGTGTAGCTTATGATTAAACCCGCCTATGTCCCTTGGAGAAACATATAAATTACCGGGGGCTCTTTGGAGGACAACGACCCAAGGAGAGACTTTGAAACTTGTCTAGAGCAGTCAGGGATAAGTGGAGGAGGAAAGAGTGGTATAACATTTACCTTCCTCGCTACTTTGGCGAGACCAAGGTAGGTGAGACCCCCTCCGGAGATCCCTCAAAAATCATGGGCAGAGTATATAACACGACTCTTGCAGCGATCACGGGAGACTTTTCTCAGGAGTACCTAAAGATGTACTTCCAGATCATCGGGATCGAGGAAAACACGGCTCAGACTGTCTTCAAGGGCCACGAGTATCTCAGGGACTATCTTAGAAGCTTAGTCCGGAGGAGGAGCACTAAGGTGGACGGGTTCTTTAGGGTTGACACGATCGATGGATATAGACTAAAATTAGTCATTACCGCGCTAACTAATACCAGAATACAGACTTCTAAGGAGAAAGCGATTAGGGACATAATGCGAGACGTGGTTAATGAAAAGATCAAGACCCTCGATTTCGGTCAGATAGTTCATGAAGTGGTGTTAGGGAAGCTTGCTTCGGATGTCTACAACGAGGCCCGGAAGGTAACCGCCATAAGGCACATTGGGGTCAGGAAATCTGAGCTTCTTGGGATGCCATCATAGCCCCCGAGTTTAAATTCTAAGAACTGTTTCTATCACTAGACTTGTCTTTGGATCCGAGACGAGAAGTAGCCCGCGAGGCCGCCCGCCTCCTCTATACAAAGGCCTCCGAGGAGTACGTTCACGCCAAGGAGCGGGCAGCTCGGAGCTTAGGCGTCAAAATTATGCCCAGTAACCACGAGGTTGCAACAGAATTAGATCTCCTAGCGGAGGAGCTGGAGGGGAAAACCCGTATGGAACTTATAATCACGATGAGGCGACTCGCCCTCAGGCTTATGAGAGTCCTCTCTGATGTTAACCCTGTATTGAGGGGTAGCGTCTGGAGGGGAACAGCCCGTAAAGGTAGCGACATCGACATCGACGTCTACTCGAATGACCTCGTTGAAGTCAAGAGACTTTTAGAAGATTCTGGGTATAACGTGACTGGATTTAATGAGAAAGTAGTCATGGGTGGGAGAGCGATTTCAAGGTCAACCCATATTCTGGTCCGCTTGAAGGAAGATATCGAGGGAGAAGTCGTCGGTAGACCTATTGAGGAAAAGGGCCTTGATGTCCGATGCGAAGTATATGGCGATGTTAAAAAGGGTATACGCCTCCTTGGGCTGGAAAAGCTTATGAATACAGACCCCCTTCGAAAGTTCGTTCCTAGGAGGCGTTATCGATAAAACTATTCGGCTCTTCAGGAATTAGGGGCATAGCAAATGTGGATATTACTCCATTATTGGTCCAGAAAGTCGGCACCGCCATAGCATCGATGTTTGAGGGTGGGGCTGTCCTCATTGGGAAAGACACGAGGCTCTCAGGAGAGATGATCGAGCTAGCCCTCTCTTCGGGTTTCGTATCCTCCGGATTAGTCGTAGGTACTTTAGGTGTTATACCCACCCCTGTGGTGGCTTGGCTCACGAGGGAAATGCAGGCTGAGGCCGGCGTATCCATCACCGCCAGCCATAACCCCCCGCAATATAACGGGCTCAAGATCTTTGACTCCACTGGGATGGCCTATACAATGAAGAAACAGGAGAGGCTAGAGGAGCTCGTCCAAAAGGGAGAGTTCACGACCTCAGAATGGAACCGTGTGGGGCATGTTGAGGCGATGGATCTGAAGAGGCTCTACATAGAGGCGATCTCCAATCTTATCGAGGCCCCCCTGGAGAGGCGAATCATATGTGACCTATTCAACGGGGCGACTACAACCATCGCAAAGGATCTATTCGAGGAGCTCGGTAGTCAGACTATAATGATAAACGCTCAACCCGACGGGTATTTTCCTGCTGGTAACCCCGAGCCGAACAAGGAATCCCTCGAAAGGCTCGGAAAAATGATTAGAGACTCCGGGGCTGAGATCGGCTTTGGTTTTGATGGTGATGGGGACCGTATGATTCCAGTCGATGAGAATGGTGTAACCCCGAGTCCTGATAGAGTCCTCGCTGCGTACGCCGGATATATAGTGAGGGCCAACGGTGGTGGGACCGTGGTAACCCACGTAGGTGCATCAATGTCTGTCGAAGAGGCTGTAGAAGAGGCCGAGGGTAGCGTCATCAGGACGAAAGTAGGGGATGTACATGTCACAGAAGCGATGCTGGAAACGGGGGCAATCTTCGGCGGTGAACCTATTGGGGCTTGGATCCATCCAGATGTCCATTTTTGCCCCGACGGTATCCTGTCGGCAATAAGGCTGATACAGGCCTTGGACTCTGAAGAGAAGACTCTATCTCAGTTCGTTTCAGGTATCCCAGCGTACCCCATCTATAGGGCGAAGGTGTCTTGCCAAAACTTGAAGAAGCAAGCAGCTATGGACTCAATATCAAACATTGAAACAGAGTTTGGAGAAGTGACGAACATCTCCAAGGTGGACGGAGTTCGCTTTCAGCTTGAAGACGGATGGGTGTTGATTAGACCCTCCGGCACAGAGCCTTTCATACGAATAACTGTTGAGGCCCATGACGAAGAGCGGGCTAAAGGACTTCTTGAGACCAGTAAAAAATTTGTCCAATTGGTTTTAGGTGGATTAAAATGAAAGCTGTTATTTTAGCGGCCGGGAGGGGGGAGCGTTTGAGGCCACTTACTGAGACAAGACCAAAACAATTACTCCCAGTCGGTGGTTTGCCCCTCCTAGAATGGTCCCTCAGAGGCCTATCCGAGGTGGGGATCAATGAGGCGCTAATCGTGACTCACTACATGGAGGATAAGATCAAGGATCAGCTAGGTGACGGCTCAAGGCTCGGAATCTCAATTAACTTTGCCCACCAGGATGAGGTAAAGGGGACGGCTCACGCCTTCGCCTTGGGGAAGGACTTTGTTGGTGATGATGAGTTCATTGGGTTCTACGGTGACGGATTTATTGCAGTCGAAAGTTTCAAAGCCGTACTAGATGCCCATGAGACAGGAGAAACGACGTTAGGTGTCATCCCCATAGATGATCCGTCGAGGCTTGCTGCCGTGGAACTTGATGGAGACTATGTCATAAGACTATTGGAGAAGCCCCAGCAAGGTGAGACTAGCAGCAAACTCGCCAATACAGGGATCTATCTGTTTAATTCCGAAATTTTCGATCATATTCGAGATACGGGAATCTCCTCCCGAGGAGAATATGAGGTAACGGACTCGATAGGTTTGCTGATCGAGTCCGGTGCTAACGTAAAGGCCGCAATACTCCCGGCGAATGGATGGATGGACGTCGGCCATCCTTGGGATCTCCTTGAAGCTAATGCAAGAGCGCTCAACGGATTAGTCTCCTCCGTTAGTGGGGATATAGAGGAAAACGTTAGTATATATGGTCCAGTCCACATTGGAAAAGGCACTAGGATCAGGTCTGGAACGTACCTAGAGGGGCCGATATACATCGGCGCTTGTAGCGATATCGGACCAAACTGCTACATTCGATCATACACTAGCATTGGCTCAGGCGTCAGAATTGGGAACGCTTGTGAGATTAAGAACAGCATAGTCATGGATAGCAGTCATATCGCGCATCTCTCGTATTTCGGGGACAGTGTAATTGGGGCAGGCTGCAACTTCGGAGCCGGAACCATTACCGCCAATATCAGATTTGACAAAAAGTACATCAAAATGAACCTCAAAGGGAGCAGAGTCAACTCAGGATGCCGTAAGTTTGGAGTCGTGGTGGGTGACAGCTCTCAGACTGGGATCAATGTAAGCCTCCTCCCAGGAATCAAGGTAGGTTCTGAAGCTTGGGTGGCACCGGGTCTTATTGTGGACGAAGATGTGCCTTCAGGTTATTTTCTGAAGAAAGGTGAATGTGTTCTCCGGAATGACATGGAAAGTTAGTCAATCAAATTTATATTGCCTCATTCCACTTTCTCAGTGAAACCAATGGAAAAGAAGAAGTTCAGGGAGCTCTTTCCTCACCTTGCCTATGAGCTCGTGAACGGGAAGAGCGTAGCAGATCAAAAGAATGAACCGATCGGACCGAAAAGATTCCCCCAAGTGAATCGAAAATGGGAAGGATACGATCCCGATATCATCGATTTCATTCGCCGTTGTAAAATCCCCGAGCAGGTGACCCAGATCATTGATTACATGTCAAAACAAGGAAAGGTCTCCCCAGAGATTGCGGAGAAGCTTGTAATACAACTAGAAGAGAAAGGCATTAGGAGTTTTGGCAAGTATAAACAGAAGGGATTTTATCACAGAAACACCCGCTGAATAGATTTCTTAGGTTTACGTCAAAAGATATTTTTTAACAGTCAGGAACCGGGCGAATTGAGATCTTAGGACAAGAGGTTTAAGCCCCAGGCTCCATTATTTAGTTGATTCAGTTGGCTGGTATCGTTGGGCTTGTTGGTAAGGCGAATGTCGGCAAGAGCACGTTCTTTGCAGCTGCTACCCTGAAGGCAGTGGATATCGCAGGCTTCCCATTCACTACCATCAAGGCCAATAAGGGGGTCGGATACCTCCATTCGCCATGTGTATGCAATGAGTTCGGAGTCAAGGACGAGCCGGTTAACTCCGCTTGCGTCGACGGGGTCCGCCTTATACCCGTCGATCTCATCGACTGCCCGGGTCTTATCAGGGGAGCTCATCAGGGCAAGGGACTGGGGAACCAGTTCCTCGATGAGGTGAGGAGGGCTGATGCCCTCATAGTGGTTGTGGATGCAGCTGGGGAGACGGACGATAACGGCCAATCGATTCTTCCGGGTACCCACGACCCCATCGAGGATGTGCGGATGCTTGAGGCGGAGTTCGACCTCTGGCTCACGAGGATCCTTAGGAAAGACTGGGAGAGGGTAGCGAGGACTGCTCAGGCTGCTCGAGAGGAGATCGGGCGCCATCTAGAGGAAAAACTCACTGGCCTAGGGATGAACAGGTTTCACATCGCGAAGGCCGTGGAGGAACGGGGGCTAAATGCTAATGACGCTTTGAGTTGGAGCCACAACGAAATTACCGCATTCGCCTCAGGTCTCAGGAAGGCCTCGAAGCCCCTTATCGTGGCAGCAAACAAGGCAGATAAGGGGCCAGCTGAGGAAAACGTGCAGTCTCTCAGAGATGCTGGTTATCATGTCATTCCCACCTGTGCGGAGGCCGAGCTTTCCCTCAGGAGAGCGACCGCTGCGGGCCTCATAAACTACACCCCCGGGGACGGCGACTTTGAGATCCCTAATCCGGAGAAACTTTCAGGAGGCCAGACGAAGGGTTTGCAGCTTATCCGCGAGAGAGTTCTTGATAATTGGGGTTCTACTGGCGTCCAAGAGGTCATCAACTCCGCCTTTTTCACACTCTTAGATATGATACCCATCTACCCCGTAGAAGACTCAGACAAGCTCACCGATCACCAGGGGAGGGTTCTCCCCGACTGCTTCCTAGTTTCCCGGGGTACTACAACGAAGCAGTTTGCATCCCTTATCCACACGGATCTCGGGGAGAGTTTTATTTTTGCTATTAACGCGAGGACCAAAAAGAGGATGGGCGAAGGTCACGCCCTAAATAAAGATGACATCATCCAGATCGTCGCGGCGAAATCTAGGAGGTAGGCAAGGGCCAATGGGTGGACCCGTGATTCTAGTTTGCGACCAGATACACGACGACGGGGTCAAGGTCCTCATGGAAGCCGGTTATATAGTCGATCTCAGGACCGCAATCACAGCCTCAAAGTTAATCGAGGTTGTTGGAGGCTTCGATGCCCTCGTAGTCAGGAGCCGGACTAAAGTAACTAGGTGTGTCCTAGAGGCGGGGAAGAGGCTTAAGGTCATAGGCAGGGCTGGAGTAGGCCTTGACAATATCGACTTGGTTGCTGCCAAGCGACTCGAAATCATTGTGGTTAACTCCCCGGAGGGTCCAAGCAACGCAGTAGCTGAGCTTGTGATGGGGCTGATGTTCAGTCTCGCTAGGAGAATTCCTGAAGCTGATGCCAGCATGAAGAAGGGGGAGTGGATCAAGGGAAGGCTTACCGGGATAGAGCTGAAAGGTAAGACCATCGGAATCATTGGATTCGGGCGTATAGGAAACCAGATCGCGAAAAAGGCGAGGGCCTTGGAACTAAGTGTACTGGTATACGACGTCTCCTTCGAGAAAGTTATGCAGTCCATTGATGAAGCTGGGGCGGAGGCCGTAACCTTAGATGAACTCCTCAGGTCATCAGACTTTATTACTGTACATGTCCCGTTACTCCCCCAGACCAAATACATGATCGGTGCCGATGAGATAAGCACGATGAAGGACGGCGTTTACCTAATCAATGCCGCCCGAGGAGGTGTCATCAATGAGGAGGCTCTGAAAGAGGCGTTGCTGACTGGTAAGCTGGCGGGAGTCGCTCTTGATGTCTACGAAGAGGAGCCCCCCCGGGACCAATCCCTCATAGGGTTATCCAACGTGGTGAGTCTGCCCCATATTGGGGCGGCAACGGTCGAGGCTCAAAGAACAAACAGCATCATCGTAGCAGAGAAGCTGATCAAGATACTCGGCCAAGATTAGAAGCCCCCTGGCTCTTTATGGGTGATGTGATAATGAGAATATTTTCTTGGATTAATTCCGGTTCCCGTTGATCCAACCAACGTTCTTATCCGATATTATCGACGGGCTGTTTGGATCGACAAGAATTACCTCAAACCACTTAGAGATCCCGTCCTCCCAAACCCAGTACGAGTTAAGGACCTCGAGGTTGGGATACTTCCTGGCTACCCTTTCCTCACCTATCAGTTTAATGCTCTTCGCCGGGGTGTATTTTTTGACGCCCATTCGCTTCGGACGCCTCCCCATCTTGGGTCTTGGTTTACGCCGTCCACCTCTACGTACCCTTACTCGGACCATGACAAAACCCTTTTTTGCTTTGTATCCGAGGCGCCTGGCCCGGTCTATCCTTGTTGGCTTGTCGATCCTCACTATGACCGGTTGACGGCGCCAGATGATAACTCGTTGCCGCATCAGGTCTTTAATATAGCTCTGGCTAGGCTTTTTCCATGCCTTCTGGAGGTGGCTGTACATTCTGATTATCCTCACTGAGCGAAACTACTGAACAGAACAGGCTTCGTTAATATAAACGTTGATGGCTTTCTCCTATCCTAACGGTTTTCCTGTGAACTAAATAGTTAGAAAAATGGATAGGCGTTGGGTGCTACCCTAGAAGCGCGTATACAACAATAAGGGGAGCGAATAGGGACGCGATCTGGCTCATTACCGTGACGAGTGTGTTTAGCGATGGCCCAGCGGTATCCTTGAAGGGGTCGCCCACGGTATCTCCAATAACTGCCGCCTTATGGGCGTCTGAGCCTTTTCCCCCAAAGTTACCAGACTCAACGTATTTCTTAGCGTTGTCCCAGAGGCCTCCCGCGTTGGCCATAAGGATGGCCAGGAAGAATCCGCTGAAAATGGCGCCGCTGAGGTATCCTCCGAGGGCGTGGATCCCTCCGACGAAGCCGAGGACCAACGTGCTGACTATGCTGAAGACTATGAGGGGCAGGAGCTCTTGGAGGGCTCCCACTGTGGCGATGTTAATGCAGGAATTATAGTCGGGCTTCCCGGTGCCCTCTATGAGCCCCGGGATCTCCCTGAACTGGCGACGGATCTCCTCGATCATCCTGAAGGCGTTCTTGGAGACACCTAGGATGATCATTGCGGAGAATATGACTGGAATCGACATCCCGATGAATATTCCCATCATCACTAGAGGATTCATTAGATTGAAGACTATGGGCTCTCCCGTTATGCTCATCACGATTTCCTGGAATGAAGCAAGTAGAGCTAGTGCCGTGAGTCCTGCGGCCCCTATCGCGAAGCCCTTTGTGATTGCCTTGGTTGTGTTCCCCGCGGCGTCGATCTCATCCGTTATGTCTACGATGTCGTCCCCAAGCTCAGCCATCTCGGCGATACCCTTGGCGTTATCCCCTATGGGTCCATAGGCGTCTCCGGCGATGATGATCCCCGCTATGGAGAGCATCCCGACTGCGGCGATTCCGATCCCGTAGACCCCGTAGAGGGAGAAGGAGATGGCGGCCCCGATGCCTATCCCCAGGAGGGCGGGGAAACAGCTGATGAGACCATAGGAGAAGCCTGTGAGTATGCTGATGGCGGCCCCCGTCTGGGATGCCTCGGCCGTTTTGATGGCTGGGGACCTGTTGATTGAGGTATAATAGTCGGAAGTCATGCCGATAACTATGCCCGCTAGGAGGCCAGCAATATTGGCGTACCATATCTTGATGTCATATCCTAGGTACATAGTGACCGCATAGGTGAGGACTCCGAATACGAGTGTCGTGGTGTATGTTCCCATGTTTAGGGACTTCCCGGGGTCTGCTCCCTCCTTCCCGACCCTGACCAGTAATATTCCTATGATTGACGCGATGATCCCGAGTCCTGCGAAGACGAGGGGCAATGTCACGAGATACGGAATCTGAGATGAAGCTCCCAGGATCATTGCGGCCATAATCGCCGCAATGTATGAGTCGAACAGGTCGGCGCCGGAACCTGCGCAGTCCCCGACGTTATCTCCCACGTTGTCCGCGATGACAGCGGGGTTCCTCGGGTCGTCCTCTGGGATACCGAGCTCAATCTTGCCCACGAGGTCGGCGGCGATGTCCGCTGTCTTAGTGAAAATGCCTCCCCCTGCTTTCATGAAAAGAGTGAGAGTGCTTGCCCCTATGCTCATCCCGAGGAGGATATCAGGATCTCCCGTGATCCAGTAGACGATGCTGATACCCGCGAGAGCAAGCCCGACCACCATGAGGCCCATGACCGCCCCGCCTCTGAATGCGATGGGGAATGCCGCTGAGAGACCCCCCTTCCGGGCTGCGTTGGCTGTCCTGACGTTAGCCTTCACCGCTATCTCCAATCCGATCACTCCAGCCAAGGCTGACAAGACCGTACCGAAGACGTATGTGATGCCGATCTTTACGCCTAGGAACGCTGAGAGCGCGACGGTCATGACTGCCACGAATATCCCAAGGTACTTATACTCCGTCTTGATGAATGCCCGCGATCCCTCCTGGATCCAACCAGCGATCTCTTTCATTCTGTCCGTCCCAGCGTCCTTGTTGTTGACGTACTGGAAAAGAAAGAGTCCAAGCCCGATTGAGAACACTGATGCGACGGGCGCGATTAACCATGGATCAAACGAAACCAACATAAACCCTTCTAATTCTCAGATATGAAACTACCCAATCTCATTTACGAGATAATATAAAAGTATAGGGGAAAGACAGCGCCTTTCAAACTTTCCTGTGAGAGACGTATCTACGCCTCGGTATCAGTTTGCCCGGTATTATCAGGAACGCTGTGAGGGATCCTATGACGCAGACGAAGAGCTGGAAACCCGTCAGAGGAACGACTTTGAAGATCGGGTTGAGAGCAGGAATATACAGGATCGCCATCTGCATCGCCAGGGAGACCACTATAGCGAGGAATAGCATTTTGTTCTCCGTCCACCCCTTCCATCCTAGGCTGAAGATGTGGTGAGTCTCTGACCGGCACTGGTAGGAAAGGAGGAACTCGAAGAAGACGATGCTGGTGAACGCTATAGTCCTGGCAGTTGTGGCTGCGAGCTCGTAATCGCCGGTCGCTATCCACGTTGTGCTGAACGCCCACATAAACGGAATAAAGTCAGAGATGAAATCCACGAGCGCCGCGAAAATGATAAACCGCCAGAACCTCGTGAGCATCCCCTCATTCGGGTCCCGAGGCGGATACTTCATCAGGTCGGGATCAGGTGGATCAATGCTCAACGCAATGGCGGGTAGGCCGTCGGTTACAAGATTGACCCAGAGTACATGAATCGGTAGGAACGGCAGAGGCAGGCCTAGGAGGGTCACAATCGTGATCTCGATGAACTCGTCGAAGTTGGCGGCAAGCATCAGACGGATGTACTTTGTGACGTTGTCATAGATGTGTCGCCCTCCTTGGATGGCCTTCACGATGGTGGCGAAGTTGTCATCCTCGAGGATCATGTCAGATGCTTCTTTGGTGACGTCTGTTCCCTTGATCCCCATTGCGATCCCAATGTCCGCCGCCTTCAATGCTGGGGCGTCATTGACGCCGTCTCCCGTCATGGCCACGATATGACCGTTCCTTTTCAGGGACAATGCGATGCGCATCTTGTGCTCGGGAGAGACCCTAGCGAAGACGTTGACATCCTCGATGATCTCGTCGAGCCTGTCGTTGTCGATGTCCTCCAGCTCCTCTCCGGTCATCACGGAGCCGGGGCCCTCCTCTTTCAACATTCCAATCTCTTTCGCAATAGCGACGGCGGTAAGCCTGTGGTCCCCCGTCACCATCACAGTTTTTATCCCTGCTTGATGGGTGACTTTGATGGCCTCAGGAACTTCCTCTCTTGCAGGATCGATCATCCCGACGAGGCCGACTATTGTAAGACCTGACTCGATCTCCTCAATCTCATACTCTTCAGCTACGGAGACCTCCTTGTAGGACATAGCCAGCACCCTCAAAGCGTCGCTCGCCAATCCCTGCATGGTGAACAGAACTTGTTCCCTATCCTGCTCGTTGATAGGCCGGACGGTTCCCTTGTCTATTATTGATGTACATTTCTCGAGAATGATCTCAGGAGCGCCTTTCACATAGGCGACCCTGCCCCCTTCTGGCCCATCGTGTATCGTAGTCATCATCTTCCGAGTGGAATCGAAGGGGAACTCTGCCACTCTGGGGTAGGTTTCCTTTGTCTTATCGCCAAGACCCGCCTTCACGCCCAGCACGGTTAAAGCGCCCTCTGTGGGATCTCCGAAGACCACCCAGTTTCCCTCGTTCTGCTGGAGATGGGAGTCGTTGTTCAAGAACCCGATTCTCATCAGGAGCTCTCGGTCGGAGTCACCGAAGGGGTCGACGGGCTCGCTGTACATTGTGAACTCGCCAGTTGGTTCGTACCCGGATCCCGAAATGTCGATGATATTGTCACCATAGGAAAGCTGCTTTACCGTCATCTCGTTCTTCGTTAGGGTGCCAGTTTTATCGGAACAGATTACAGTAGTGCTCCCCAAGGTCTCCACTGAGGCAAGTTTCCTGACGATGGATTTCTGCCTCGCCATTCTCGAGACTCCCAGTGCCAATGTGATCGTGAGTACCGCAGGGAGACCCTCGGGGATGGCGGAGACCGCGAGGCTTACCGCCATCATGAACATTTTCTCCAGCTCGTGCTGGTGGACGAAAACGCCGATGAGGAAGACCCAGATGGTCAGGATCACGGAGATCGCGCCTAGCTGACGTCCCATTTTCTCCATCTTCTGCTTCAATGGTGGCTCCTCGACCACCACCGACTGAACCATCCCCGCAATCTTACCAAACTCTGTCATCATTCCCGTCTCGGTGACCACCGCGATTGCCCTCCCCCCAGTGATGACTGTGCCTGTGAAGACTGTGTTTTTCCTGTCACCGATGCTGGCTTCGGTGCTCAGAACCCTTAGGTTCTTCGTAACCGGTGTCGACTCTCCTGTCAATGCAGCTTCGTCCACCTGGAGGTTGGCTGCTTCAATCAGTCTCGAGTCCGCAGGGACCCTGCTACCCGCTTCAAGGATTATAATGTCTCCTGGGACCAGATTCTTAGAGTCGATCGAGGCCTCCTTCCTGTCTCTCAAGACGAGGACTTTTGGGGATATCATCCTCTTGAGAGCCTCGACGGCCTTCTCTGCGCGGTACTCCTGGACGAATCCCAGGATCGCGTTCATGATCACGATGATGAGGATGACGTACGTGTCTGTGAACGCCTCTCCTTCCTTAAATGAGATGTATGCTGAGACCAGCGCGGAGATAATGAGGATGATCACGAGGACGCTCTTGAACTGCCCCATGAGGAGCTTGAGGGCTGTCGTCTTCTTCTCTTCTTTAAGCTCGTTCGGCCCGAATATCCCAAGCCTTCTCGATGCCTCTTCCTCGTTTAGGCCGCTTCTAGAAGACCCAAGATGTTCAATGACTGAGTCAATATCTTCAGAATGCCAATCCAACTTTTCCAAACGTTTCACCAAAGTACCAAAGGCTTGCCTAGGGCTGCTATTGCCTCAAGGTGAACTCGCTGTCAAATTTAAAGATTCTTTTGGTTGGAAATGTGTTAGCTAAGCTTGTTTTAAACCGAATACTTCTAGATCATACCTGAAGAGGAAGGATCGGGTAAACACCTCGCTGGTCCCTTCCGTCAAGAAAACTCAGAGATCGCCGGTTAATCGTTCTCTTTCAGGTGCTTCTCTCTAAGGCGACTCTGGAGACTACAGTAGGTGCTGAAATTAATGATGATATAGCAACCGAAGAGGATCGTGACCTTTAGTCCTATAATCATCAATTAATCCCCAACAATGGCTACCGTTTATTTTGTTTGATTATGTATGAATGATGGTAACGCGCTTGAATAGTTAGCTATCGAATACTTCCCTCAAGCTCGAGGAACGCCCTTTGACGGAGGAAGACCACTGACACACCCTCTTTCTTAAGTGTCTTTCTAAGTTCAGAGTCATTGGTTGCGACGTTGAATCCTTGCTCTATCGCAACCCTTACTAGCGATTGATCTACGGTCTCCCCGCCCCTTAAGGAGTCTTTGAATACCTCGCATTTATCCGCCATTTTTCTTGCAAAGCCGATCTCCTTTAGAAAACCCGGTTTAGCCCCCTGCCCCACTAGGTCAAGTTCTTCGAGGATCGGGAGTGTTACAAGGCACCTTGTATTTTCCCCCAGGACACGTCTTAGTTCTTCGAAAATGTCCACGCCAAATTTTAGTGGTATAAACAGAAAGTTTGAGTCGAGGAGCACCGAGACTTGGTGCCTATCCAGGTCTACCCCTTTAGTATGCCTACACCTATCAGCCGCCATCTGCTGCCTATCCTCCTGCTGAGGGCCACCCGATCCCCGGCTTCACCGCAGACAGGGATGGTCAGTGTCGCCTCTAGGTAGTCTTTGGCCACCTTAGTGACATTCCCCATTGTCTTCGCAGTCCCTAGATTTAAAAGGAGCTTCTCTCCCTTGGCGACCGAGACCACTTTTCCCATCTCCCGGCTCCCAATAATGTTCTCGAATAACCGGATGTCGAGGCTTATCTCCCTAATAACGGGGGGAAGCGTCCCTGGCTTACCTATAAGGCTCCCCACGAGACCGTCGGACTTTGTGAGGGAGGGGTCGAGGAGTGTGCCTACTCCTACAAGTCCCCCTGGGATGGCCTGCTTCACCGTTGTGTTCCCTGAGTGAAGGCTCGTGATCTCTGTAAAAAGCTCCCTCATCTTGATCCTGTTCTTCTCTCGGACAGGGAGGCCTGGTCTGATCTCGACCTGTTCACCGGCCTCAAAGCACCCCTGGATTATGGACCCCCCCACTACGCCGCCCTTTAAATTATCGATGGAAGTACCGGGGACGTTGACATCGAAGCTCCTAACAATGTACATCCTGGATGACTCAGTGGTGGTCCTCTCGGGGGTCTTTAGGTGCTCTTCCATAGCTTGGAGAAGGAGGTCCATGTTGACCTCATGCTGGGCGGAGACTGGGATTATAGGGGCATTCTCAGCTATTGAGCCTTCTACGAACTTTTGGATATCGTTATAGTGCCGGATCGCGTCATCCCGAGTTACTATATCGATTTTATTTTGGACTATGATTATGTTTTTGAGGTCAACGATATCAATGGCTGCGAGGTGCTCTCTGGTCTGGGGCTGGGGGCAACGCTCATCGGCTGCGATGACCAATATGGCTCCATCCATGACGGCTGCTCCGCTGAGCATCGTAGCCATGAGGATCTCATGGCCTGGGGCATCCACAAAACTGAAAGCCCTCTGGAACTCTGCTGTGTTTCCGCAGTGAGGGCACAATGGAGATGTACAGTAACCTTGAGGCTCGTTACAGCTTGGGCATTTGTAGACAGCTGCGTCGGCGTACCCAAGTTTGATTGTAATCCCCCTTCTCAGCTCCTCACTATGTCGGGAAGCCCATACACCGGTGAGTGCCTGGACCAGGGTGGTCTTACCATGATCGACATGGCCTATGGTGCCGATATTTATCTCCGGTTGGCTTTGAAGTCTATGAATCTTAATTCTCCCCTTTGAACAGTCAAAGTACTTGGGTGGGTTGTTCCTATAAACGTTTATGAATTGCTCCTTGAGACTGTTCGGAGCCCCTTAAAACAGCGCGTCCTCCACCTTCAATAGCTCCAAAAGTGTCTTAAAGAGTTATCAAGAACAAAGCTAGAATCTTCGCTCCCGACAAGAACGAGTCCCCAAAGAAATGAGAACCTCTCATAGAGGCGATCCGGAGTAACGGGAACTGCGCGTTGTAGCGCGCGAATATTGAAGAAGTTTTTTCTTTTAAATCCAATCAAGAACAACGCGTACGACAGAGAAGAGGAGGCACGGAACACCATGGATAAATTCATCAACGCGAAAAATGATCCTAGTCCCCGAGAGCCTCTCTCAACAACTGTAGCCCCTCGGCTACATCTTCGAACTTCATAAGATAGGAACCACAAGCAAAAAAATCTACCCCGGCATTCTTGATCTCTTGAATTGTGCCCGGATTGACCCCCCCGTCCGCCTCGAACGGTAACGTCACTCCCAATGCTCTCAACCGCCTAATCTTTTCCAGGGCCTCAGGCCTAAACTCCGCCCCGTGTTTGCCTGGATTAACTGTGAGGAAAAGGACTCCATCCAATAGGTCTAGATAAGGCAGGAGCGCCTCAAGGGGTGTTCCTGGGTTGACTGCCAGGGAGACCTTGAATCCATTCTCCTTGAAATATAGAATATCAGTCTCAGGATTTTCCAATGTCTCAATGTGAATCATTGCCCAATCCACGCGACCAGCCAACTTTTCCACGTACGCTGAAGGATTCTCAACCATGAGATGAACCTCATACTTGAAGCTTGACGGCAGCTGAAAGTCGAAATCCAGCGAAGTGTTAGTCACAAACCTGCCGTCCATGATGTCAAGCATCACTCTGAGAACTTTCCCGTTCAGCCGGGCGAGCATCTTATCGAGCTCATTCTGAGTTTTTACTATAACCGTTGGCACTATTCGATTTTCCATCTTTATGACGTCTCAGGCCTGTAATGATAAGGAATAATGGGTTGAAAGATAAAAAGAGGGTCCTAGCAGAGAGATCCCGTGGTCACAAATAGCTGAGCGCGCGAAAGCTCACCAAGTCAAATCCCATGGCAGCTTGTTGAGACGCATAGGCTCGCCCTTAGTGACTAGTACGATGTCTTCTATGTGGCTCTGGAACCCAAGCTCTGAATCCTTATGTTGAGGCTCAAAGGTAAGGGTCATCCCTGGCTTGAGGAGCTGGTTGTCCGTCTCAATGGGTCCAAAGTTCGGGGCGTACGGCATGGTGTAATCATGTACATCGAGCCCTATCTGATGACCGCATCGCAAAAGGGGCTCGAGGCCGTGTTCCTGGTTGATTTCTGAGGCCTTTCTGAGAACTGTATTCCCTGTGGTCCCGGCTTTGATATTCGCGAATGACTCTTCATGGGCCATAAGTATCCGGTCCAACCAATCCTTCACGACCGGCGTAAGGTCCATGGGCCATGTGCGTCCCATGTCACTGCAGTATCCTGAGGGGACACGGCACCCTACATCGGTTACCAAGATGTCCTCGTGCTTCACAATCCTCTCTGGGTGCCTCGGGCCATTCCCGAAGCCTACGTTCGACCAGAAGCTGAACTCGATAGCCCCTCGTTCAATCATTCCGGTGTCCAATATCTTTTTGAGATCCCTCGTATGGGTCCCAGGCTTTGAGGCCTCTACCATCTCCAAGACGGCATCCTCTGTGATGCCAATCGCATCCCTTATCTCTCGAATCTCATAGCTATCCTTGATGGACCTCATCTTAAAGACGTGGTCAGATATATCAACTTGCTCGTTGAGGGTGACGCCGAGATCTTTTGAAAGCCGGAGGGAAAGCTGAGCGCTCAATGTGGAGAGGTCGAAACATATCTTGCTGGGATCGTAGTCATCGAGGGCTTGCTTCGTCGCTCTCAGTTGGTGTCCTTTCTCCTGCTTGATCGCTATGACCTTCCCGTATCGTCCGCTATCCGTCATCTGTTTTGCTCCCCAGTGAGGAACAACCACTGTGGATCCCCCGTGAATGTCAAAGACAATGGTGTTATGTTCATCCCCGAAACCCCATGGCCCCGATGCATAGACAAAGTTAGACGGATTGAGGCCGATGACCTCATTCATGAAGACAGCAGCCTCGAATCCCCGCCTCTCCACCTCATCTAGGATGGAGTTGATTCTCCTCTTCAGCGACTCTTTGAGATTCATCTCTACTGGGCAGATATAGACCAATTCAATATATCTGATCTTCTGTGCCCCTAAATGAGATCAAAATCTCTAACTAGCGCGCGTCAAGCTCATAAAACTCAAGGACGAAAACAGAAACGCGCGTGTCTTTCCTGCTTGATAACTTTGAGGTTAGCAACAAAGGAGGGGGACTCCTAGTTCTGATTTCATGGACTTTATCAGAGCTGCTCGAAAAAGCTCTCTAATCAGTAGCTAAATTTGCTTTCAGCGGGTTCATGAAGAATGCTGTTATCATAGCGCAGACGATCATAGCGGTCCCCATGAAGAACCATGGAAGCTGGGGGGAAACCTGATAGATGAATCCTCCTAGGAGGGACCCCAGTATTGCGGGGATTGTGAGGATCGCCCCCATTGCGGGTCCACCACCGCCCCCGCCTCTCATGTTGATGAACAGCCCTCCTTGGCCGATCGCCGCCATAACTCGCCCCCTCATTTTTTTGGGGACTGACTCAGCCATATAGGCTGGCGCGCCGATATTAAGGAATGCGCTGACTGTGCTCCCCAAGACGACAATAAGGGCGACATCCCAAAATCCCCGGCTGAAGGGGAAAAGGAAGAGGGAAATCGAGGAGGCTAAGAGGGCGAGGGTCAAGACTCTCCTAGCCCCGATCCTATCAACTATTATGCCAGCGGGGTAAAGGAGAGAGACGTTGACGACAGAGGTCATTAGAAGGACCGTGCCCCACTGGAGTTTTTCGAGACCAATCACATCTATGGCGTAGATAACCCAATAGGAGCCGACCAGATTGTTGCAAAAGAAGCTAATAGCCAGGACGGCGGAATAGTACCTGAGGTTCCGAGGGAACCAGCGGAGCACCGCAACAACGTCCCTATATGAGTTTATCACTATTCTCCGAATGCTCTCTCCCCCTGTTCCTTCTTGCTTGGATGAGTTGTCCTTGAGGAACCTGAGGTTCATGGTGGCGATCCCTATGGAAGTCATGAACGTGAGGGCGTAAAGGAATCGCATACCACGTATTACCCCCCATGTAGTGACCAAATACCCACCTATAAACGGAGAGAAGACTCCGATGGCCCCAGGGATACCGTACCATAGGGAGTAGCCAGTTCCACGGCGGTCCTCTGGGATGGAGTCGGCCATGAGGGAGTTTGCAGCGGGGAAGTAAAAGGTCACCGCACCCATGAAGAAGTTTCCAATAGCTAGAACCCTCCAATCTGGGGCGAACAGGAAAACGAGCCAGAGAACAGCGGTAAGGTAACTCGTAGTGGTGAGGACCCGGACCCTATTATAACGGTCTGAGAGGTATCCAGCGATGGGGTAAATAAACAGGCTGAGGATAGGGCGAAGGCTGTTCACGATCCCAATGTGCGCTGGGCTCCCCCCGAGGGCAATTACGTAGAGACTGAAGTAGGGAAATGTGATAAACATGGAGAGTTGTCTTATAGCGTCCCCGATGGTAAACACGAGAAGGTTTCCCTTCATAACCTCTCGTATGGATCTCAATTGCCAACCTCGTAGTCCTTCTAGTTGAAGGGTTGTTCTATTAAGGAGTTTTCATGGAGGCGTCTCTTATAACCCCGGGTGTTTCACTTGCAACTTCAACGTCCAATTGAAGAAGTTGATCAACCTCTATTTTTCCAATGATTTTGGTTGCTCGGAATATTTATATCTTCTTTTGTATGTATCGGGAGACTAGTGTGAGATTTTGCCCTTTAACTTCCTGACGCTGGATGATATCGACGTCTCAGGGAAAACTGTGTTCCTGAGGGTTGACATAAACTCGCCTCTGGATCCAGTCTCCAAGCGGATCCTCGACGCCTCCCGAATCAAGGCTACGTTGGAAACCTTGAAAGATCTGGAAAACGCTCGAGTTGTACTTGGAGCCCATCAGAGCAGACCTGGAAAATATGACTTTACGTCACTAGAGCTCCACGCCAGGGTTCTCCAAATGTATCTGGGAGCTAAGGTCACCTATGTAGGAGACGTTATGGGAGAGGAAGCAGTAACTGCTATCGAGGCGCTGAGACCCGGCGGAGTCCTAGTCCTGGATAATCTCAGGTCTATTCCGGAGGAGAACGTTCAGGCATCCCCTGCGAAGCATATTGAGACTGAGTTTGTTAAGACTCTTGCCCCTCATTTCGATCTAGTTGTGAATGACGCATTCGCAGCAGCCCATCGAAGCCAGCCTAGTCTAGTGGGGTTCGCGGAAGTGATGCCGATGGCTGCAGGGAGGCTCATGGAGAGTGAGCTCAAAGCAATGGACCAGGTACTAGTGGATCCTGATAGGCCATGCGTCTTCGTTTTAGGCGGGGTGAAAGTGGAGGACCGGCTCCCAGTGATAAAGAGGGTGTTGGGAGAGGGGATCGCAGATCGGGTCATGGTGGGTGGCTTAGTGAGGGAGACTTTTCATATGGCCGAAAAACGTCCTCAGGAAGAGGTGGAGGCACTGCCTATTGCAGAGAGGGTTCTCGTAGAAGAAGCGAAAAAATTACTGGAAGATTATAAGGATCAGATAGAGATCCCTATAGACGTGGCTCTAGACGTGGGGGGTGAGCGGGTTGAGATCCACGCTGACTCCGTGATGAATGAGCGGAATATTTTTGATATTGGGCTTAACACCATGGCTAGTTTCTGCGATCTGATAAAGAGGGCGGAGACAGTGGTGGCTGAGGGACCCATGGGAATGTTTGAGAGGCGTAATTTCAATACTGGGACAAAGGAGATTCTTCGCGCAATGGCTGAGTGTGAGGGATTCACCTTAGTCGGGGGCGGACACCTAGGGGTTTTGGTCGCGATGATGGATCTGGGCTCTCAGATGAGCCACGTGAGCACAGGGGGAGGGGCGATGCTTAATCTGTTGGCAGGGAGTTTGATGCCAATAGTGGAGTCCCTTGAGAGGTCCAAGCAGCGCTATGGTTAGCTGTTCGATATCATTAAATTGCTTAGCGCCTATCCAGAATGTCGCGGGGTCGTGGTCAAGCTTGGCACGATACGCGGTTTGGGTCCGCGTGATCCCCGGTTCAAATCCGGGCGACCCCACCATTGTCAGCACGCGAGTCCATTGAGATCCATATGGTCGAGGGAGGCGCTATCGAACCCCAAAGTCCAGTCCTAGACGTTTATCTGCGGTAGGAGATGGTGGACTATAGAGTCAACTCTTCGAATAATGATTATATCACAAGAAAATCCGTGACCAAGGAGATCAGGGAGGCATTGAAGCTCCATATGCGCGTCACTATGTGTTGAGGGCTTATTTCGACGCACGCTTCCCAAAGGTGAAGAGCAACATATCTCATGTCTATTGATAGTTATTCATAGACCACATGAAAGATATCAAGGCGAGGAACATAACCAACAAGGAAAGACTTCCTGAGTCTATTATTAAGGACAAGAGAAAAGTCTTCAGAGTGAGCTAATGTTACTTCTAGACCACTGGAACGAAGGAGGTTGAGGATTTGAAGGAGACTCTTAGAAAGCAGATTCTGGGAATTACTGGCTTCAGTTCAGATAAAGTGGATGTCGTAGAACTGACGATTAACTACGAAGACTTTGTAGTGCGCGAGAAGCTTCTTGCGCGCGTTGATGCCTAAACCCATTAGGTGAGGCGGAGGAGCGGGACCTTCGTACTCTGGTTCACAACTTGAACAAGAAAAGAAGTACCAGAGGTGCGCGAACCGCATATAAAAACGGATCAAGGGATGGACTCACTGAATGTGAATCCAGCCTGTTTCAGTAGCTTTATCAATCTTTCCTCTGATTTTCTATCTGGAACCATTTTTGATTTCACATTGTCAATCCACGTATAGTTTCTGTCTCCCATTTCATAGTTAACGTAATATTGTTCTTTCACCAGCTTTTCGGTCATGCATCTAATGGAGTTCTCGAGCTCCTTGATTGTGAGATCCCTATATTTGTCGATAAACAAGATGTTTTCAAGTGGATGCCTAGGCCTGAGGGGAGGGTTTTCAGAGGGATATCCAATACAAAGAAGACTAATCGGAAGTACACCTCTTGGGAGGTTCAAGGCCTCGATAACTTTTCGGTTAGCCATTGCGCCACCGATATATACTGAGCCCAGCCCAAAGGACTCTGAAGCAATCACCATATTTTGGGCTACCAGCGCAGCATCTATGAGTGAAAAAAGCTTCCAGCGATAACCCATACCTTCTTCAAGGGAGGATTCAAAGTCCAAAGCTCCCATCATTCTGGAAACCTTCCTAACATCTGAGCAAACACACAGGGTTAATGGTGCATCTAAGATCCAAGACTGCTTCCCACATGACTCCCAAAGCTTTTTCCTCCGCTCCTTCTCTTTGATCCATATAATTGAATACGTCTGCAATGAACAAGCGGACGGTGCTCTTATGCCAGCCTCAACGATCTTGACTATCATTTCATCTGTAATTGGGGTTTCATCAAATTTTCGAATAGTTTTACGATTTAAAATTACATCAATGGCTTTCATATCTATCGAATCCCCCCTCAGGGGGACTTTATAAAAACTTCGCGCTGCTGGCTTTAGAAATAACGTAGTAGAGAACCTGGGACAGCGTATCCGTTCAATGAAATGGCGATTAGACAGGTTGTTTTCGCAAGCTCTACGCTTTGCAAGGTAGAGATAATTTCCATAACGCTCATGGATATAAGTTCACCACTATGCAACGACTAAATGGCTATGTCAATATTGAACTTTCTAGCTGCAGCTTCTTGGCATTTTTGGACACACATATGTATATCAAAGACAAGAGAAGACTCAAAAATATTTAATCTAATCTTTGATTGTTACTTCAGTAAATTAGCTGACTAATCTGCGTGCGCCCCCAATCACCAGATTCTTCCCTTTCCGGGTTTTTTCCTTTAAGTGCGGCGATCATGTCGATAAACTATAATAAAGTTCCTTCCCTACCCATCGAGATTTATGATGGTTGAGGGCTCAGAGAGGGGGAGTGCTCTCGGATTGTTCGATAGATACCTTGCAGTCTGGATAGGCATTTGCATGGTGGTGGGGTTGGCTTTATCCCAGTTGTTCCCTGACTTGAGTCTAGCTATTGACGCTTTGAAGATCGGCGGCATCTCAGTTCCCATTGGCATATGTCTCTTCCTAATGATGTATCCGGCACTCCTGAACCTGCAACTCTCTGAGCTCAGAAAGTTGATGATAAACCCTAAGCCCATCCTTTTCACGATCTTCTCCAACTGGATCCTAGCGCCCCTAGTTACCGCTTTCTTGGCTTATGCCTTCCTAGGAGGGCGAGATCAGCTAATCATCTCCTTGATCCTACTAGGCTCGAGTCCGTGCACCGCAATGGTGCTGGTTTGGGGCGATCTTGCTGAGGGTAATCAGGAACAAAACGTGACTAATACGAGCCTGAATACATTAACCATTATGTTCCTATATGCGCCGATAGTATCCTTCCTGACGGGGATCAGGAAAATTCAGATTGATCGGTGGGCGCTAGTGGTATCCGTATTCGTGTTCATCGGGGTACCGATGATAGTGGGGTACATCTCGAAGAGGTACATCTTGGGGACCAAGGGGGCTGATTGGTTCCACGAGGTCTACAGACCACTTGTGGCGCGAGTCTCTTTGATCGCGTTGCTCACCACCCTCATCGTATTATTCTCGTTAAACGGCAAAGTTCTGATCCAAAACCCCGGAGAGTTAGTGCTCATCTCTCTCCCATTACTCCTAGGTTTCGTTATTGTGGTCGGCGTCAACCTTGTGATGACCCGGTTGATTGGTTTGGCATACCCTGAGGCGATCATATCCGTGATCATAGGCTCCTCAAGCCATTTTGAGATTGCAATAGCGACGGCCATCAGCCTTTATGGGCTCGAGTCTCTGGCGGCGCTGGGGACAACAATGGGGCTTTTCTGGGAGGTTCCTATTATGCTGGGACTGGTCTATCTGGGTAAAAAGCTACATGTGAGAGATTTCTGGAAGGCAGTAGATTAAGTCCCGAGGCGCGCACACAAGGCACAGATAATTCCGATTGTTTTGATGAATAGAATAATCTTCATTTTTTTAATGTATTTAATAATATGGATTTAACGTTTAATTGATTATTTTGGAGGCCGTATGGGAACGATTGGTTTTTCAATTTAGTCTTAAGGATTATCATTTTATGAGATCTATTGAATCGTGGAATGACACTTTATGAAATTAACCGAAGTTCTCCTTGGATTTGGCCTAGCCATCTTGCTTCGTTCCGTTTTAGTTTATATCATCCGTTTTCTTTATGAATATAAACAAACACAAAGGAACGTATGGTGAACGGTTACCTCATTCTTCAAGTTTGACTGAAAAACATCTCTCTTCAAGGTGTAGCGCTCAGAATATCCTTCCATTCCGTAACTGTCACCAGAACGTCTGAATCCTCCGAAACGTTTACAGACCTTCCTACTAGAGGCGTTAACTCAAAAAGCAAGGATTAGCAATAACATGTGATCTTTTTTCTTGAACAACCGAGCGATGAGGGCTCTTAAAAATTAGATAATGAAAACGAGTTCTTCAAATTCTCATTTCTACTATTCTGATTATCTATATAGACGTTAAAACCAATACAGTAAATGAAATATGGTTATTCCTTGTAGTTCCATTCATCTGTGAGATAATCGTGGGTAAACAACTCCAACTTAATCAAATCCAAGAAACCGTCGATGCATGGATCAATCAGTTTAAGGAGGGATACTGGCCTCCTCTTTCAATGCTTGCTTGTATCGTTGAAGAGGTAGGAGAACTAGCTCGCGAAATAAATAGTCTCGAAAAGATTAAAAAGAAGAAATCTTCAGAAACAAATACTGATATTGGATTGGAACTCGCAGATATCTTGTTTAGTCTTGTGTGTCTAGCTAATTATTATGAGATCGATCTTAACGACAGTTTTGGGAAGGTAATGAAAAAATATGCTACAAGAGATAAAGATCGTTGGACTAGAAAAAAGTCTCAGCATGCGCTGGAGTCTCATTCATATTGATCAAGGTCTTACCTGTATCTAGGTCGTTATAATTGAAGTTGGGACGGTATTTAGTTCTTTTTAAATACCCTATATACTATAAACGATTTTACATCAACGAAAACTTTTTTTCTAGGTGAATATAGTGCAGTTCTGCCCAAATTGTGGAACCCCCGTGGATACCAACAACAGGTTCTGCGGAGCCTGCGGGATGAATCTGACGCCTAAGAGCGTTCCACTGCCGCCGTCTCTTTCTAGTTACACACCTCCGCCCCCATCTCTCCCTTCGAACTACATTCCTCCCCCGTTCCCGTCTCCTCAGAAGGGCGATGTCATGGGCAACATCATAGGGGCCTTCGCGGGTCTTTTCGCCCAGCGGCCCCGTCTTATAGACGTCTCAGACGTGGTCTACGAGAAGCTTCCCCAGCCACTGGTCTCCCAGTCCTGGAAATTGATCGTAATCGCTGTAGTGCTGTTCGCTGGGTTCTACTTACTTGAGTTTGGTGAGCAGGCTGTCTCCATTATAGACAGCAATCTGATGTACTTTTTCTCTACCTATGCCGTCGCGTTTCTCTTCCTGTTCTGGGTCTACAGGAGCGACAAGTATGAGAGGGAGCCTCTCAGGTTCATTATCGCCCTCTTCGCTTGGGGGGTCTTCAGCGGACTCCTTGCCGCTCCTCTGAACATTGCATTTGGTCCTGCATTCCAATCCCTGTTTGGCAACGGGGCACTTGTTGCACCCTTCGTGGAGGAGCCCCTCAAGGCACTAGGTCTGTACTTGTTGGTCCGGCACAAGGTCTGGAGCAAGGAGTTCAACAGCCCGCTGGACGGCGTCATCTATGGCTTTGCGTCGGGTCTCGGATTCTTCGCGATGGAGAACTTTCAATACTTCCTTAACTTTGATGCCTCAGTCCTCGTGATGAGATCCCTACTCTGCTGGGGCCACGGGGTCTGGGTAGGCACCACAGGGCTATGGCTTGCAATCGCGAAGGTGAGGCGGGGCAGGGTAGTGAGTTGGGATCTCCTTCCGGGGCTCCTCGTCGCAATTACCCTCCACTTTCTCTGGAACGGGTGGACGGGGTTCTTGGGGGAATTAGGAGTCGTTGCAATGCTGGCCCAGGGCATCCATCAACTCTGGTACTCTCGGAAGATGATCAAAGAGGCCTTTAGGGATGATGTCCTCTTGGGTTACGGCGCGGGTATGGCTCCCGTCGAGAATTATTGATCATGCTCCCCATTTATAGTCTCCAGGGCTGTCCCCTTTAGCATAGGACTATAAGAACGTTCCAAGATTCCGCGAGGGAGTCTAACGGTTATCGCCAGCAGTTCCTATAATACTAGCTGTTGACTTTGGAATTAACTCTAAGAGTGCGCGCAAAATTATACTTAGTTCAGCCTACACCATCTACTTCCCCAAGGAAGGTACCTAATCTCATTCTACTGCAAAGTCCCTTTAGATGGTCCCCTGCCCAATCTCTTCTCTGGAATAGTTGTATTGGAAGACACAAATGCACAAAATCTCATCCTGTGGATAGGACTCTAGGCTTGTCCGCATATACGATGGACTGGAGTGTAGGCGTAGGTACATTTCTTGAACACCCACGCGTATGCAACTAGAACTTTTATATAGCCAACTAAATGCGAGAATGGTCTTCAGTCTCGAAAAAATTTTCACAGTTCTAATAAGTTGAAATATTCAAGATTGAATAGCTTGAAATATGAACCTGCGCGCAATCAGGGAATTAAATTCACAAGCAAGGGGGATAGGGTTGCGCGCTACGAGGATAATTTAAATGTCGCGCGCGCGTCACCCCTCCACTATTTTTTTACCTTTTTTTCGGAGTCCTTGTGATCGCATTTAACTATAGAAACAAACCCAACATTATCAATGTCTAAAATTCTCGATGACATACGTGTTGCAGACTTGAGTCACGTCTGGTTTGGCCCTTGGTGCACTATGATGCTTGCTGATCTTGGAGCTGAGGTGATCAAGATTGAGCCCCCCTGGGGTTCTATAGGGCGTGTGGCCCGGGGACCCCTCTTTGGGGGTGCCAGCACCATTTTCCATCATCTGAATATGAACAAGATGGGTATCTCTCTGAACCTCAAGGACCCTCAGGGGGTAGACGTTTTCAAGGACCTAATAAAAATCTCTGATGTCGTGGTCCAGAACTTTGCCCCCGGAACCATGGAACGCCTTGGCCTTGGGTACGACGTTCTCACAGAGATCAACCCTAAGTTAATCTATGCTGCACTATCAGGCTTCGGCCAGTACGGCCCTTATACCAGCCGCCCCGCTTATGCCTCCATTGCTGAGGCTATGAGTGGCCACACCCGGCTCACGGGGGACGGGGTCGACCCCAAGGGCCCTCCTATTCAAATAGCACAAGCCTACGGAGATCTTGGGCCAGGTACCATGGCGGCCATGTCCATCATTGCCGCAATAAGGCACAGAGACCGGACAGGTATGGGCCAGATGATTGACGTGGCTCAGCTAGACTGCATGCTAGCCTACAACACGGGGATCACCAGCTACATGCTTACTGGGCTCAGGCCCCATGAGATCAGGAAACATTATCCTAGAGCCCACATGATTGGAGGCCTAAAGCAAGCTAAGGATGGGGGCTGGGTACAGATCGCCGGCCACAGGCCAAAAGCTATAGAACGGTTGAAAGTGGAGCTGGGGATCGATGAGGTGACTCAGGAGATCTTAGACAAGATCATCGCCGGGAAAACTAGAGACGAGTTGGTTGAATATATGGCCAGATTCGGGATCCCCGTTGCCCCCGTCTACGACATCCCTGAGATCGAGGAAGATCCGCATGTTGAGGCCCGGGAGATGATCATTGAGGTGAATCACCCTAAGGCAGGTAAGATTAGATCCGTCAACTTCCCGGTGAAGTTCTCTGAAACTCCCATAGATGAGAGACGTCCTGCCCCTGTTTTCGGACAGCATAACGCAGAAGTGGTTAAGGGTCTCTTAGGATACTCTGAAGAGCGTTTTCAAGAGCTCAAGAAAACGGGTATAGTATTTGGGGAGTGAAGTTCTCGACGCCTATTATGGCTCAGGTTTTCCATAAAGCCCTCTCGAAAGTAGCTGCGGACCCTATCCCCTTATCCAAACCAGACGTGGTTGATACCGCAGATCTCGAATTAGTCACTAAATACTCCCCTATTTTTGCCCTGCTGAAGTGGTTTATGGCTCGACTGTTTTTTCGCTAAATCCGACATGCGCCCGTCGAGGTAAAGAAGACAATCGAACTTTACAAGAAGATAATATCGGGATTCTGAACTCGCTATTCAAATAAAACTGAGCCGCTAAGCTCCTCTACAGCCTTAGTAGCCCATTTTGCCTCTCTGAGCATAGCCCGGCCCACCGCCACGAGGTCCACCTTACCAGATTCTATAATATCATTGGCCTCCGAAGCTGTCTTTATCCCTCCTATACCAATAACAGGAATATCAACAACATTTTTTACGGCTTTTGCATGTGGAACGAAAAAGCCCGGACCACTTAGCCTTTTAGGGGTACTTCCGCAGAGACCGCCCGATACATCAATTATGTCAACGCCTTTCTCGGCGAGGAGCCTCGTGGCCTCGACTCCCTCTTTTAATGTGAGTCCTCCTGGGTATAGATCGGTTACACCGATCCTGTAGATCACGGGGAAGGCTCTGCCTAGGTTCTGCTTCACTGCCTCGATGATCTTGCATGGTAGGCGGGCTCGGCTTCTCAGGTCTCCACCGTACTCATCGCGTCTCTTGTTCGTCGCCGGAGAGAGGAACTGACATAGGAGGTAGCCGTGGGCTCCGTGGATCTCAACTGCATCGAATCCAGCATCCTTGGCTCTTCGAGCCGCATCAGCATAGCTAACGATTAAATCATCGATCTCTTCTAAGGTCAACTCATGGGGGATTTCCATACCTCTTATTGGGTGTACCAAAGCCGAGGGGGCAACGGGCATTGTGTCTGTGACCTCTCTTTTCGTCGTTCCTCCCCCGTGATTCAACTGCAGAACAATGGGGGTTTCGTTATCATGAACTATATCTACGAGTCTGGCCAAGCCAGGGATGAGATCATCGGAGTGGGCCCCGATCTGATTTGAACTCGCCTTTCCCACAGGTTCAATATAAGAGTGCTCCACGATCATAAGTCCCAAATCTTGGGATCTAGCTGCGTAGAAGTTCAACAGTTTCTCGGTGACCTCTCCATTACCGTTGGCATAATTTGTGGCCATTGGGGGCATAACTATCCTGTTCCTGAGTCTTAGGCAGCCAACTTTCAAGGGATCTAAGAGGTGTGTCATATATTCACAATTGATTGTGTCCGGCGTTTAAACTATATCTTCCATCGGTAGGCAAACCCTCTCATTGATCCATTTTCATCTTGACATTGACCTCGTTAGAACTAACCTACTTGAGGGAGGTCGTAGTGTTCGTGTTCCCCCTGCCATTAGCCGGGAACAGCGTTGCGATCACAGCGTTCTCCTCTTTTTTGGCTATCTTTTTCGCTGCGGCGTAGTTCAGTCCAGAGGAAAATCCCACTGGATATCTATTATTCCAGAGCCCCTCCATAGCCTGGAATGCCTCTTTGTCTCCCACATGGACCCAGTCATCAATGAGGTCCTCGTTGTCGGAGAAGATTATTGATTTCATCGACTCCTCAAAGTTCCTGACACCCTGGATCTTGTGGTCTCTCTGGGGTTGAACGGTTATAATCTTGATCTCCGGGTTCTGGCTTTTCAAGTACCGTGCCGACCCGATGATGGTGCCCCCCGTACCCGGTGCGAGTACGAGGTGAGTGATCTCCCCGTTGGTCTGGTTCCAGAACTCTGGTCCTGTGGTTTCTACGTGGGCCTTGATGTTGTCTCGGCTCCTATACTGGTCTCTAAACTCATACTTCCTGGGGTCCTCCATCCAGAGGTCTGCCACCATCTTAATGGCACCGTCCCTCTCCCCTCCAGGGCAATATCCTCCTGGTGTCACCATGTATTTGGAGACGCTCTCCTTGAGTATCTCTATCGTCTCCTCGTCAGTGACGCTGGGTACCACGATGAAAGTCTTTATTCCAAGATAGGAGCCGATCTTTCCGTAGGCTATCCCCAAGTTCCCCGAAGAAGCCTCTATCCACACCTTTTCCTCCAAGGGGTTTATCTCACCCCGCTCCAGCGGGCCGGTGAGCATGTAAGCTGCGGCCCTGTCCTTAACGGACAGGCTGAAGGGGTTCAGGTGCTCTAGTTTTGCGTATATCCTGTTGCCATTTACGGTGTCGAGGTGTGCTATTGGTGTGTTCCCTATACGTTCCTTAATATGGTTTATTCTGGACGCGTAGGTCTCAATTGTGCCCGGGACGACTAGTGATTCAAGTTGTATGATAAATAGACCCACCAGTTACGCTGACTTATTTCGTGTTTGAGGATAGATTTTGATGTGTGGAGATTTTAAATTGTTGCGAGAACGTTCAACAGGCAAATGAATGGCTATTAGAAGGGAATGGTATCGTTGATCTAAGACAAAGATATTCACCCATCTACTACACCGTGTATTTAGATAGTTTAGTGAAATGCAGAATGCTAATAAACTTTGCGGAAGAAAAAACTTGGACAAAAAAAAGTGTGGTTAATTGACTTTTATGCTTTTTGTGGATTCCCAGAGTCCGTGGATATTGCAGTATGAGATAGCGTTTAGTGAGCCACCTTTCTGGGTTTTGAAGGAGAAACTTACTCCGTGGTTCGTGTAGACTGGTCCCTTATTAGGGCCTTCAGCACTCTCTCCGTGGGCGTTGAACTCAAAGTTACCTACATCGTACGCCGATTTCTCCCCTTCAGGCACAAAATAAACCCTGATCCAGCGGATGTGGTGCTCCGTTGTGTTCGGATGTGCGACCTCTTTGCCTACGGTCACGGTGATATCCAATTTTTCACCTGCGCCGACTTCGTCGGGGCCATCTATAACGGGGACGTGTTTCTCGCCTTTCCAATCAGCAGTCTGAATCTTCTCCGATATTCGCTCAGCCATTTCTATTCTTGAAAAACTTGGGAACGGTGAAATAAAACCAAGTACATTTTCGGCACTCGTAACTGCTGACTGATTTAGTAAATCAAATTTGTGTTGATTTAATCTGTTACATACTTATCTATCTTGTAACGTTCCTCATCGTGCCACGTACTAGATTTATATAGGTGCCAAGGCGAGCCTCGCACCTTTGCCCAAAACACTGGCGTACCTATATATTCCAACCTTCATTCTCGATGTATGTTTCACCTTAGGATATAGAGAGTCGTGATCGAGTGTACTGTATACCTTAAGTTGTCCTAAAAGAGACGCAAAATTGAAAATTCTCTTAAATGTATTGGAGCCGGGCGAGGGATTCGAACCCCCGTAGATCCGCTCTGCAGGCGGACGCCTAAACCGCTCAGCCAACCCGGCGCGGATTGATCTACCCTTTCCCCGTAATTTTAACCTATCGTGTACCTGAACCCATTCGCGTCGACATCCATATGAATTATAAGCAGGAACCATTCCGATTATTCTGGCGTACGTTAAATGGCATCAGCTTTTGTGGTCATCAAGGTCGAGAATAGGGAGGTTGAGAAGGTCTACGCAGACTTAGTTGCCCTAAGTGAGGTCACCGAAGCCCACGTGATCGATGGCATCTACGAGGTATTCCTATTAGTTTCTACAGAGACAATGTCCGCCATCGAGGAACTGGTGCAGAAGCAGATTGAACAAATAGAGGGAGTCATCTCCACTTTGACCCTGATAATCCTAGATCCAGACTCTAAGAGTACCTCTGAGGAAATACCTTTCGCGACCGCCATCTAACCAACTCTAGCCATAATTATCAGCTTTTTTCCCAGACTCTTGAGGTTAAATATTGAGTTCATAGCGCTCTTGGATCTATAATCCTCCTTTCCTAATAGAAACGTGTATTGAGATATCTTTACTATAATCGGGGTCGAAAAAATATCATGGATTTAGCAAATGGCGGGCTCGGTGGGATTCGAACCCACGACCAATGGAGATATCACCCGTCTCCTTCCCTTTTTTGTTTCACTTTGGCATTTGATAAGAAACGAGTTCCCGCAAAGATTAGGGTGCTATGGGGATTTGGAACCTTATTTTTCCCAGCTTACAATATCGGCTACACTCTTTCCATTCTTATACTTAGGTATTTCATCAGATACTCCCAGAGGTGTTAATGAGATTACCGAAGGATTATAGTTCACTTGAAAGACGAGGAGGATGTTCAGGCGTTGCGATGCTTTTGGAGCAGAAGATTGCGGAGAAGACTAGACATATTGGTAACCCTATCAGCCACATTCATCTGGGGTATGAAATTGGGGAGGATTAGAGATTGTCTTCCGTTTTAGAATATAGATATGTTAGGTCGAATGATGTCCCGGGTGGTTTATTTATGGTCACTAAGGATGGTGAAAAGCCGTTCATTCCTTCTATGAGGGAGTGTAGATCGATTCCTCTTCATTATTCTGATAATGTAGTCGATATTGGAGCCTATATGGGACAGTATAGTATTCGCTGTGCCAGGTTTCCTGTATCAAAAGTGATCGCGTATGAGCCCACTCCTTCCTCGTATCAGATATGTACCAAGTTGAAGCTTCCTAATTTCAAGCCAATACACGCAGCTATAGTTGGAAACGATAGAGAAGAAGCTACATTACACGTCTCGTCGGGTATAGGGGTCACGAATAGCACCATTTTATCGTTCAGTAATAAGAAAGCGATTACTGTTCCCGCAGTAAAATATTCTGATGCGATCAAGGATGCTACCATCGTGAAGATTGATGTTGAGGGCGGGGAGTATAATTTTCATATTGAGGATAATTTTCCAGATTCTCTTAGAGCGTTAATTATTGATTTTCACCCTGTTAGCCAATATAGGTGGCTGGAGGAAGCGAAAGAGATCGTCCTTGCGATTGAGAGAGAGGGATTCACGCCTGTTATTTCTCCTGATTGGTCTAATGCGTGGGCGAGGGCGGGAAGTTGGATGAGAGAACGGGATTTGCCCGATGTGACTAACCCGATGCTTGAGGGGATCGTGTGCTGTGGATGTGGAGAGATAATCGATTCGATTGGGAAGTCTCTTTGCATTAACTGTTGGAAGAGATGGTCAAAGCGACACCGACGGGGGTATAATTTAGCACCATGAACACCGCGGGCGCTCTATGTGTGTGTATTAACACCCTTTATCAATGGTGGAAAAGGGTCCGAATGAGTGAAAAGCGGGCTCGGTGGGATTCGAACCCACGACCAACAGCTCCGCAAGCTGACGTCTTATCCTGACTAGACCACGAGCCCCACATATCAACCAGACACCAACTAAATAAATTTAGGTGCCCTAGCCCCCGCCCATCGGAGGCAGAATCGCGACTACATCTCCCTCAGCTAGAGGCGTGCTGAAGCCCTCCCGACTATGGACGCTCACCCCGTTCACCATGAAACTGAGATAATCTCTCTCCCGCCCCTCGTTATCGAAGACATACCTAAGGAAAAGTGGCCCATATTTTACTACTACAAACCCTATGAGATCCCCAAAATTGGAGCCCTCAGGGAGCATTATTTTCTCTCTCCGGGTTCCAGCTGCCTCCCGTAGCATCGCGTAATACCGTACCTCAACCTCCACAGGCGCCACTCAACTAATCCCCAGACCGCGCAGATTTATACGTTGCGAACCCGTGGGGGCATATGAATGGTCGAGATAGCTATCAAGATGCTGGGGGTCGCCAAGGACGCCGCGGGTAGGGTCCGGGAGACTATCACTATCCCCGAATGCGCTGATGTATACGAGGCAATCCGTACTCTCATCGACATCCACGGTCAGCCCCTGAAAGATGTCCTTCTCGATCCTGTTACTGAGACTCCACTAGCAACCCTCATCCTTCTCAATGGCATCGAGATAGGTAATCTCCAGGGCCTTGAAACCCCTCTCTACCACAACGACACCCTAGTCCTCCTCTCTGTCACCCACGGGGGTTAACCCGCACAGGATTTATATCCTGCACATTAGAAAGACCACCGGATGACCCAGCCCTGCACTAGATGCCGTGCAAACCCCAGTATCTACCACCGTCCCTACAGCGGAGAGCGTCTCTGCCGACTATGCTTCACCGTCACTATCAAGGAGAAGGTCCGGCATACAATTGCCCGTCACGACATGCTGGAATACGACTCCAGAATCACCCTCGGCCTCTCCGGTGGCAAGGACAGCATCGCTCTCCTCGAGATACTCCACACTCTCCAGCAGGCTCACCCCCGTTCCACACTAATAGCAATCAGCATTGATGAAGGCGTTGGGGGCTACAGGGACGAGGCCCTCCGGCTCGCCACCCAGGCCACCAAACGACTTGGAGTTGAACACCACCTTACCAGCTTCAAAAAACTGTTTGGCTACTCCATGGACGAGATCTCTGCGATCCAAAAAGAGTTTAACGCATGCACCTACTGCGGGGTCCTCCGCAGACGCGCCCTCAATACCGCTGCCCAGGATATTGACTCAGATCGCCTCGCCACCGCGCATAATCTAGATGACATGGCCCAGACCGCCCTCCTTAATATCCTCCGCGGGGATACTAACCGCCTCTCCCAGATCGACCCCGGGGGCCATAACCTCCCCGGATTTGTTCGCCGCATCAAACCTTTTGCCGAAATCCCAGAGAAAGAGTCCACCCTATACGCCTACCTCACGGGAATCCCGTTCCAGGCCATCCCTTGCCCTTACGCAGACGAGTCTATGCGTAACGATGCTCGGGACATCCTCAACCGTTTAGAATACAAACGTCCCGGAACCAAACATACCATTTATCGCACAGCACTCAAGATCTCCCCTAACTTCCAGACCAGAAAACCCCTTACCAATTGCTCCACCTGTGGTGAACCTAGCTCAGACCACCTTTGCCGGGCATGTCAACTCATTCAAGGACTAACGCTAGATCCCAGAAAACACACTTTTAATTTCCAAGCGCAGGGCTAGCGTTTGCTGAAGAAGAGCTCTACAATACGTTATACTCCAAACTCCCCGGCTCAGTGAATCTCACCTTCGCGGAAACTCCTTTTCTCTATAGACTCGCGTGCTATTGAAAACGCGAAAAAGAGGGACCTTCAAGATTTATTCCATTGAAAAAAATTTCCTATGACTCAAGATCAGTCACTGGTTCTACCTAGGTTTTCTTTGGAAACCAAAACCAGATCATTTCAGCCAAAAAAAATCACGGATAAAACCATTCCAGTTTATGCACCACCTATTAAAACCAACATCCACCCAGTATGCTCCGTAATAGGTATCCTTCATGGAAGAGACCCTAATCAAGAACGCTTTCATCGCCACTATGGACGGAGACGGGACAATCTACAGGGAGGGAAGCATTCTCCTCGAGGCAGACGTGATCACTGATTTAGGACCCACTGTTAATTCCCCCCGTGCCCCCGAGCATATCATCGATGCCCGCCATATGGTCGCTCTCCCCGGATTCGTCAACGCTCACAGCCACCTCCAACAGTATTTCCGTGGAATCTACGAGCTCATAGGCAACTTTTACGAGGTAAACCTCCCTCTAGAGGGCTACCGTCGACCCGAGGACATGGAATGGCTAGGACCCTCCTCCTGTGCCGAGTTCATACACGCCGGATGCACTACCGCTATGGTTGTCTATACCTATCCAAACGGATTCGCCAAAAACGTCAAAGAAGCCGGATTCAGGACCATCCTCGGCGCTGATATCGAGGAGGTCGATCTCGTTAAACTCATGGACGGAACCTACCAGTACCTCCCCGGTAAGGGAGAGGCCGCCTTCAAACGAGCCGTCGACCTCCACAGGAGATGGGAAGGAGAAGCTAGAGGTCGGATCACCACCATCGTCGCACCAAAGGCTGCGGACCTCGCCCTCCCCGAGACCTACCTCAAGTGCAAGGACTTGGCGGAGACTCACGACCTCATGATGACCACACACCTCAACCAGAGCTGGAGGGAAGTCACCCAAGTGAGGAGACTCTACGGCAAGACCCCCATCCAACACCTACAGACCCTCGGTGTTCTAAACGATAGGCTCACAGGTGCACACTGCACTTACTCCACAGGAAACGACATCAAACTCATAACCCAGTCGGGCATGGGCATCCTCCACTGTAGAGCCGTCACCAATCCCCTCCTTCAATGGCTAGACCTCGGTATACCCGTAGGCCTAGGCACCGATGACTATTTTCATGACATGCTACAGCTCCTCAGACAAAACCTTAGAGGCCAAAGAACCAGAGCTCGCCTCGCTGGGGGCTCCGAGGGGATGCTTGCAACTAACACTTTTACATCCCGCCCCAGCCCCCACCGTCTCCTAGAACTTGCAACCCGGGGCGGAGCTGAAACCCTGGGCATTGCCGACAAAGTAGGATCAATAGAACCCGGAAAGAAGGCAGATATCATCCTTTTCGATATGCTTAACCCTTTTCTTACACCCACCATGGATCCCCTAACCAGCGTTGCCCTCTATGCCACCAGCGACGACATCTCCACGGTCATCGTCGACGGTAAAATACTGAAACATGAAAAGAAACTCACCACCATTGACCAGAGAGAAGCATTAACTAAAGCCCAACGTCGAGTCGAAAAGATCATAGAACAATTTTTCACCGATCATCCAAAGCAGAGAAAGAACTGGGAGAAAAAAACACGTAAAAATTGACCGGAATTTTACATCAGGGAGGCGTCCACGAGATATATTTTGACGTCGTAAACTTTTGTTTCATTCGTTCCCCCATCCCGATCCGTACTATCTCAGGCAGAACTTCCCTTCTGAACCGGGGCGTTGGGCTCCCGATCTGGATCCCATTGCATGCAGAATCCATGTAAACGTGGAAGGTCTTCCCCCGATATCGATACGCACTAGTGTCTCCCCGCTTGTACACGGGTTTGGAATGGATCCTGAACGGGAACAGTTTGCACGCCATAGGTTTCATCCCCTGGAGACTACATATCCAACGCCCTACCGTAGGCCTCTGGAAGACACACCGATTTCCCCGCCCATTCCGAAGGAACACCCTCCCCACCCCGAACTCCAGCACCCCTGTTCCATAGGTCTGCGCTACCTTCGCGTACTCCTCGGTTTTCAAGGGCACCTTATATCCATTACAGCAGTTGCCGCAGGCCACACAGGACCAAGAGCGTACCTCGGTCCACGGGATGAGACCAGTATCCCCCATAATATGCAATCCCTTCACCAACGGATGGCTAAATACCTATCGCCAAATGCCACAGACCCAAAAGTCACCAGAGTCCCCTGCTGTGCTGTTTGAATTATTTCCCATTTTTATTTTACTCTTCAGGTTCATACATCAGGATGTAGACGTCCTGACGCTCCAGGAACAACTTTACCGTGAACTAGTGAAATGATAAAACATGATCATCGGCTCTAGAAAGAGAACCCACATGATAACCTCGACTCTATCTATAAACGCCTGCTTCAGTGGCTTAGCCTTAACCGTCTACTATAACATTTATCGTTTGTTGGACTAGGCAGGTATTTGGATACGGATAGCCATCATCCACGCATCCTCACCGTTCATGTAGTAACTGTAATTCCGCTTTATTTTCGTAAATCCGAGCTTTTCATATAGCACCAGTGCTGGCCCGTTCGAGATCCTGACCTCAAGATAGCATTCTGAAGCCTCATATGTCTCTTGGCCTTTTTCCATGGCCACCAGCATAATTCCCTTAGCGATCCCCTGACGCCTGTAGGGCTCCCTCACGGCAATAGAGACCACGTGGCAGAGACGGGCAGGCCTCAGACTCTTAAACTTGGATAGTCCCCTCTCAATACGACACATGATATATCCCTGGATCTGACCATCGGCCTCTGCCACGATAAAAGTTTCAGGGAAACGTCTGTAGAGATCCCTGTAAAAGAACTTGCTGTAATTCTCTGGGAGACACTCTACGTTGATGTCCATTACCCTGTTCAGGTCGTTGGGCCTAAATCCCCGGAGCATGAAGTTGTCACTCTCCAATTCAGACTTTCTTATGGTCGCGACCAAGGAGATTTAAAGACTGTGCCTAAAGAGACGGGATTAAGTAGGTTTTTTAGCTTCCCATCTAGAATATTAGTAAGCCATTACTAACGAATGGGAGATGCTACAAGGGGTTTGACCGCATATCGGATCTCCGAACCTGAGATTGAGAAAGCCATCGAGGGACGCTTCAACGTTCACGACAGCTACTTCTATCTGGGCACCCCCACCTATATTATCACCCCAATAGGCCCCCAGAACTCCATGAAGCCCCAGTTTAAGGCTCTTGTCGAGGGAATCCGTCCCCACGGATACCTACCTTGGCTCTCCAAAGATATGGATCGATTCAAGTTAGAGCTCAAGAGAATCAGTGAAAGGGGCCCTCAAAGCTATAGGAATAGCATTTTTCTATTCCTTGCTACCACCGCCACAGTTTTCCTCGACGGATACTTGAGGAGCAACAACCCCGTGCTAAACCAGATCTTGATGCCTGACACTCCAGTTTACATGAACGCCCTTATGTTTACAGTTGCCATTATCGCAATCTTCGGGCTCCACGAACTAGGCCACAAGATAGCCATGATCCTAATAGGCGTCGATGCATCCATGCCATACTTTATTCCAGCCCCACCGGGCATGGGGGGCACACTCGGTGCAGTCATCACCCAGAAGGGACCCCTCACCAACAGGGACGCCCTTTTCGACCTGGGCTTCAGCGGTCCCCTCATGGGATTTATAGTCACGATCATCGTCGCCATCGTGGGGATCAATCTCTCTTTCGTCGTCACCCTTGAAGAGGTAAATAGATGGAGTGTAATGTTCCCTGGGATCCGCTTTCAATCTCTCCCTTTTCCAATGTTCCTTGAATGGCTTTCCACGTTTCTAAAACCCGTATCCGAGGATATGACTATCATTCTCCACCCGGTAGGCTTCGCGGCGTGGGTCGGATCCCTAGTAACGTTCATTAATCTTATCCCATCTTGGCAGCTGGATGGTGGTCACATTAGCAGAGCCCTCCTCGGGAAGTCCAATCATAAAAAAATGTCTATAGCTGGTGTTTTCATCCTGATTCTATCGGGCTTCCTCGTCATGGCTGTTATGGTAACATTTTTCATGAAGTACACGGGGAACCGGGGGAACTCTCCCCTGGACGATATATCCCCGCTGAGCAACTCGAGGAAGCTACTGGTTTTTTTCTACCTTGGAATGATGATCACCACTCTTGTCGTTCTTGCCCCCCTTTGATGGCATGAATACAGACGAGGCTCCATGGGTCACCACTAGGGTACGTCGATTCCTCCTGCGATCCATGACCCTTTGGAAAGCGGCGTTCGCCGTTCTCTCCATCTTGAAACCAAGAGGATCCGCCAAATAAGTAGGGAGAGCTGAGACAAGAATTATTTCGTTATTTCCCCGAAGAGTGGATTTAATAGCGTACACCGCTCTTGCCCCAAGCTCATATCTTCGCCTCAGCTCAGACAAGGTATCAACCTGAGCCAATGACTCCAGCCCAGCAGCTCCAAGCCCCTGGGTGCACTCAGCCAAGAAGATGATAGTGGCGCCCTTCTTCACCAGTGAAGCGATCCCCTGGAGAGCCCAGACGGCATTGAATAGATTGAAATCATATAGATCTCCACCAGCACTCACAATGATGATATCGGCATCAGCTTCACTGGAAAGTTGAATGAGGTCCCCCGACCTCTCCACAGCCGTCTTCCAGGACTGCTCAATTCCGCCAGCCACAGCTGAGACGATCCTCCCCCAGCCATCGGTGACCAAGTTCAATGCAACGTCTAAATCTGCCATCTTGCAGGCCTCCATCTGATCCAAATGAGCAAGATTTCCCTCGAAAATCCCTAAGGTGACACTACCATGGAATGAGATCTCCCGATGGCGGGTGAGTCCCTCACGGGAGGCAAGTGCCGGCATTACTGTGCTCTGAGCTCCCTTCATCCCTGAAAAGTGATCGGGCCTCAAATCTCCCACTGCTATTCTGAGATCTGCTTCCAAGAAAGGTTGGGCCAATGATACCTGTGTCCTTGATGAGGTGACCCCAACTTTGTTGATGTCAACTGAGTTTATTGAATGCTCATGGATAGCGACATTTCCAAGGGGCTCAGCTCTCTGAAGGGCCCCAAGCAGATCAAGATTGCCATGTTCTCTAAGGCCATTCCCTATGATCAGAGACACGTTTTCCCTTGACATACCGTTCTGTTCTAATGTCCAAACGATAGCTGAAGCCGCAACGGACGCTGCGTGGGGGGCCATTGTACCATCGAGGGCAATAGCAGCACTCTTTTTGCCATTTACGAGATCCTGTATATTTTCTGTTCCGATCAGATTATCCAACGCTGACGTTATAGTTTCGAATGGATTCTCCGGCAGCTTCAATTCGGCTGGCTCGATGGTCCCCATGAGATATCTCAGGGGCACACTAACATGGACCTCAGTTTTGCCATAAGGGAGCCAAATCTCAACCATCTTGTCCAACCTAGACTATTTTCAGTTACATTTAATTCAATTGTCTATGCTAGGGTCAATTTTTGGGAGCTTTTCTTCGCTTCTCTTTACCAAGAGGTTCGTGACCCGTTGGACCCGCTCCTCAACTTCGGTCTTACTCTTCCCGCTGGATGAGACCCAGAGTCTGATCCCGGACTCGCCATAAGGCTTCACCATAGATTTTATGTAGACCCCAGGAACGTCCTGCATCACCTCATCTATGATGGGAGCCAAGGTTGACTCGTCCCTAAGGGGGAGATAGATGACATCCTCAGTGAATACCCCCTCGACCCTCCCCTTCAGCAACGTCAGTAGCTGGTTGTCGAAAATCCACATGAGCTCCCCTGGGACGCCTGGGAGGCTAATTATCTGAGCGCCCTCAATATCTAGGATGACACCGGGGGCACCGCCAACTCTATTATCTAGGGGTTGGGCGCCCTTGGGCAATACCGCCATCTTCCTTCGTGGCTCTGTGATCTCCCCCGTCTCGATCATCCCTCTCTGATGCATGTCTGTGTACTGTCGCGTGACGATCTTGAGGGCCTTATCATTCACCTCTACAGGTAGCTCAAAAGCCATAGCTACTCCAGCGAGAGTCTTATCGTCATGGGTGGGGCCAAGGCCTCCCGTTGTAAATATGAGGTTTGCGCCGGCTGAGAGCATCCGCCTAACGGCTTTAGAGATTACTTTAGTATCGTCTCTTATTGTCATCTTCTCGGAAACTTGGAAGTTAAGGGCCTTGAGTTGGTTAATGAGCCACTGGCTGTTAGTGTCTAGGACGATGCCATCGAGAATCTCATTACCTATCACGAGTATACCTATCTGGGTGTTCAAGGGCGATCGTATACTGAACGAGGAGCCGACGCATAAACTTTAGGTCTTGAATAATTCTGTCACATATTTCAGGCACAGAGGAGCTTCAACTGGCTTGACTCCCCTATCATTGGGAACTCTTAAATCATTAAAAGGAGTGAAGAAACCGTTTCATGAGGCGTTCTCTTTGGTTTGTACTGTTGTAGTAGATGGTTTCTTCGGGGATGGAGGCAAAGGGAAGTTGGTTTCATATTTGACTGTCGCAGATGAGGTCGCAGTTTGCGCACGAGGAGGCGTTGGTCCTAACGCGGGTCATACTGTCGTATCTGATGGAGTCACTTTCAAGCTTAGAATGGTCCCTTGTGGATTTGTGAATAACGAAACGAGACTCCTTATAGGGGCGGGAGTAGTGGTGAATCCTGAAATCGTGATCAAAGAGGTGAAAGAGCTAGGAATTGAGGATCGGTTTGGTATTGATCCCCAGTGCGCCATTATCGAGGCAAAGCACATTGTGGCTGATGGGAAAGGACATTTAAAGGATACCATCGGGACCACGGGCACAGGGACGGGCCCATGTAACGCCGATCGAGCTCTGAGAGTGGCAAAGATAGCAAAGGAGATACCAGAATTACAAGAATATCTTAGTGATGTATCCTTGGAGATCAACGAGGCCCTTGACTGTGGTGCCAATGTCCTACTCGAGGGAACCCAAGGAACCTACATCAGCCTCTACCACGGCACATATCCGTTCGTGACTAGCAACGACGTCTGTGCCTCAGCAATTTGTTCGGATGTCGGAGTTGGACCCACTAAGGTCGACGAGGTGATCCTGGTTTTAAAGGCATATGTCACGAGGGTGGGGGAGGGTTTCCTACCTGGAGAAATAAGCCACGAGGAAGCCAAGAATAGAGGATGGGACGAGTACGGAACTGTGACGGGGAGACAGAGAAGGGCTGCACCCTTCAACTTCGAACTTGCTAGGAGGGCAATAATACTCAACGGGGCTACACAGATCGCCTTGACAAAGCTCGACATCCTTTTCCCTGAGTGTAAGGGATCATCGGACTATGATACGCTGAATGGGGAAGCGATGCATTTCGTCGAGTATGTTGAAAAAGAGCTTTGCCTCCCGGTCACGTTCATTGGTACCGGTCCAGGTGTCTGGGAGATTATAGACAGGCGCAAATAATTAGCGCCTGAACCATCCTTTCTTGTTTGATTGTGCCGCAAACTCATTGGCGAGCTCCTTGATGAGTTCTTCCTGCTTTTGAGTAAGCTTCACAGGTATAGTGACTGTCACGTGGACCAACTGATCCCCTTTCCCAAAACGGCTAGGCATACCTTCCTTCCTCATTCTAAGAATGGTCCCGCTCTGGGTTCCCGGGGGTACTTTGAGCGATTTATCACCAGTCAGGGAGGGAACTTTGATGGATGTCCCGAGGGCAGCGTCGGGAAAGTTGATCTCTGCCTCGAAAATGATGTCCTTTCCTCGCCGGATGAGATGGGGGTGGGGCTTTAGCTGGATCATTACATATAGGTCTCCAGTAGGTCCCCCAAAGGGCCCATCCTCTCCTTGACCCCGCAAAATAAGCTGGGTGCCGCTATCGATCCCCGGTGGGACCTTAACGTTGAGGCGATTCTTCTTAGGCTCTAAGCCATTCCCACCGCAGGTTGTACAGGGGGTCTCCGGGACCTGCCCTCTCCCTTTACATTTTTCACATGGAACCACCCGGATCATCTGTCCAAAGAGAGACTGGGTTCTTCGCTCTATTCTGCCTCGTCCGTTACATCCCTTGCACGTGGAAATATCAGTCCCTGGCTCCGCTCCATTTCCTCCACATAAACCACATGTCTGTAACCTGTCGAGAACTATCTCTACCTCTGTTCCGAACGATGCCTGCTCTAGGGTGACCTCAATCCTAGTCTGAAGGTCGCTGCCCTTACTGGGACCTGCTTGGGCCTGCTGGAAGTTGAATCCGACGCCGCTGAAGATACGACCCAGGACATCGGAGCCAAAACCAGAAAAGATGTCCCTGAAGTTTGCTCCCCTGAAGATGTCCTCAGTCGAGTACCGTCCGCTGATGCCTGCGTGACCAAAGGTGTCGTATTGCTGTCTCTTCTCAGCGTCACTGAGGACGGCATAGGCTTCAGAGAACTCCTTGAACTTCTCTTCTGCTTCGGGATCCTTATTTCTATCGGGGTGATATTTGAAAGCGAGCTTTCTGAATGCCTTCTTTATTTCATTGGCTGAGGCTCCTCGTTTTATCCCAAGAACCTCGTAATAATCCTTCTTACTTGCCAAAAGTATGCACCGAGACGGTTGTCAAAGCCTTTGAATAGTCAAAGCCTAAAAAAGGTTTAGACGAGAAAACGAGGGCAAACAATCATCAAACATCTAGGATCTGCCCAAGCAGGTCAAAGTGAAAAATCCTGTATCCTTGCGAAAAATGAAAAGAAAGAATACTATATAGTGCTGTAGGGATGCCACTTTTTCTGGATCTCAAGGATCTTCTTCATCCCATTCCTCTCGAGGAGCGCAATGATTTCCTTTAGAGGAGTACTATCCGCGATTTTATCCTCCTGATTAGCTAGTCTAAGCAGGAATCTCGCCATGACCATCACGCCCTCCTGCAGATTGCGGGGATCCACCTTGTCCATCATATCCGCGGTGGTATGGCCCCAACCTCGTCCCACGATGAGCCGAGCCGGTGATGGCTCAGATCCCATTGTGATCGTGGGGACACCCTGCATGTAGAAGGGCCAGTGGTCCGATGCCGCTGAGGTCCCAGTGGAAACGGTCATAGGGTAGCCAATCTCATCCGCGAACTCCTCTAGTTTCTTTTTCAGGCTTACGGGTTGGAACAGGGTGAGTGCGGCATGCTGGGTCCCGTCCTTATCTGCTAGACCGCCGAGCTCAAGGTTGAGCATTATGGAGATGTCTTTAATCTCATCAATATGCTTATGGACGTAATTAGTAGCACCAGTAACCCCTATCTCCTCACAGGAGAAGCAGATAAAGCGGATGCTCCTTTTGAATACCCCCGCATACCGTTTCAAGACCCTGGCAAGATCCATGATCACCACGGTTCCAGAGAGGTTGTCCATAGCCCCTTGGGCTATGTCGTGGCCGTCAAAGTGGCCCCCTATAACTATCCATTCGTCTTTTTTAGATGATCCCTCAAGTTCACAGACCACATTTGCCGACTCCGTGTCTGGTATAATACTGCTTTGATTGGTGAGTCTAGCCCTCAGAGGCCTGTCTTTAGCCAGTCTCTTCATGTGAGAGCCGTGCTCAAGGCTGATCCCGATGCCTGGTATCTCCCCTGCCAGCCTGTAAGCGGGTCTCACACTGCCGGTAGGGGGGAGCTGGCCTTGGTTGTGGTTCATGAATATGAATCCCACGGCCCCGCTATCAACGGCGTATCCGTACTTTGTTCTTCGGTGAACCCGTATCCCCGTGGGGCTCGTGGCGCTGGAGCAGAGCACTATTTTTCCCTCAACTTCTGAGGGATCAACGGCCTTGAACTCCTCCGGACTTCCTGTGCCTAGGTCTATGATCTCTGCATCTACTTTCCCTCCGGGGGACATCGCGAGGGAGATCACTGGGAACTCTCTGTCATATGGTTCGGTTATCACGAGACTGGCTGGACCCCTCTTCCATCCATAGTACGCGAAGGTATCCGCATGGGCGTTCCCATATCCGTAATCCCTGAGCTTAGCTACTATGAATTCAATGGCCTTTTTCTCGCTCTCGGTTCCTGCGAACCTACTCCCAAGCTCGTCAGCCATGTAGTAATAAGTTTCTCGCATCTTGCTGCTTTGCCATATATCCCCAATGACTTCGCGTTCTATTTCAACTAGTTTTTCGTCCAACATGAGGAACGGGATCATAATCGATAGGATGAAGGTTTAACGATTATGATAGACTGAAAGAAGAGTAGGATACGCGGCCCTAAGGTACCTCTTTCTTGTTTTCCTCATCAACTACCTTGTATTCGGCATCAACTGTCTTGGGTCCCTGGTTGTCTCCCTGATGAGGTGCCTGCTGAGCCGAGTCGGCCTGATCCTGCTGCTGGGCTTGCTGCTCGGCTGCTTGCTGGTAAACGGAAGCCCCTGCTTCTTGAATCATTTTTCGGAGCTCTTCGGTCCTAGTGTTGATCTCGACGGTAGTCCCGCTCTCCATTGCCTGCTGTAGAGCTTCTTTCGCTGTTTGGATCCCCGACTTGACTTCATCATTGAGCTTGTCTCCGAGCTCAGAAAGGGTTTTCTCCGTGGTGTAGATGAGAGAGTCCGCGGTGTTCTTTGCCTCAACCTCTTCTTTGGTCGCTTTGTCTTGCTCAGCGAACTGATCTGCCTCATCGATCATCCTATCTTTTTCGGTCTGGCTCAGCTTTGTGGATGCTGTGATGGCGATGCTCATTTCCTTCCCTGTGCCCAGATCCTTTGCAGTCACGTCGAGGACTCCGTCAGCGTTAATGTCGAAGGTTACCTCAACTTGGGGGACCCCTCGGGGTGCGGGTGGGATCCCTGTGAGGTCGAACCGGCCCAAGCTGATATTGTCCTTAGCCATGGACCTCTCTCCCTGTAGAACGTGGATAGTAACAGCAGTCTGGAAGTCGGCGGCCGTACTGAAAGTCTGTGTCTGCTTCACTGGGATGGTCGTATTTCTCTCTATGACCCGGGTCATGACGCTCCCCAGAGTCTCGACACCTAGGCTAAGAGGAGTGACGTCCAGGAGGACGATGTCGCTAATCTCGCCAGAAAGGACAGCACCTTGGATTGCAGCCCCCATTGCTACACACTCCATAGGGTCTAGCCCTCTCTCCGGCTTCTTACCCACCACATCCTCAATGAATTGTTGGACCAGTGGCATCTTGGTCTGGCCCCCGAAGACGATGATCTTGTCTATCTGCTGCGATGAAAGCTTAGCATCCCTGATGGTCTGGAGAATGGGCCCTCGTATCTTCTCGACGATGGGCCTCGTGAGCTGCTCCAGCTTGGCCCTGTTGAGGGTTACTTGAAGATTGAGGGGCTGACCGTTTTTCATTGCGATGTAGGGGAGCTCGATGTCCGTGGTCAGGATATTAGAGAGCTCTATCTTAGCTTTTTCCGAGGCCTCCTTAACCCTAGCCATGGCACTCAGGTCGCCGGTAAGATCAATACCGGTCTCAGCCTTGAACTCGCCAATAACATAGTCCATAACCGCCTTATCTAGGTCAGCGCCCCCAGTCTGGGTGTCGCCGCTAGTGGAGAGCACCTCAAAGACCCCACCCCCGAAATCCATAACCGTCGTGTCGTTAGTGCCCCCTCCGAAGCTGAAGACTAGAATCTTTTGCTCTTGATCGATCTTATCGATGCCATAGGCGAGGGCTGCGGCGGTGGGCTCGTTCACAACTCTAGTGACTTTAAGGCCGGCAATCTCACCAGCGTCGATTGTGGCTTGGCGCTGGTTATCATTAAAGTGGGCTGGTACTGTGATCACAGCCTTTGCGATCTTCTCCCCCAGATAGGTCTCTGCGTCCCTCAGAATCTTTTGGAGTATAAACCCGCTAATCTGCTGAGGGGTGTACTCCTTCCCGTGGAGGGTTATTTTCTTTTTGGTACCCATGAGGCGCTTCGCCTCCCTTACTGTGCCCTCGGCATTGGTGACCGCCTGCCTCCTAGCAGGCTCCCCAACTAGGAGTTGCCCCTCCTTTGTCAACGCCACTACTGAAGGGAACATCTTTCCCGCCACGGTAGGGCCCTCTGCACTGGGTATGATGGTGGGCTTGCCACCCATCACCACAGCAGCGGCTGAGTTGGTAGTTCCTAGGTCTATTCCGATTATCTTTTCACGTTTTGTTTCACTCATCTTCCTTCTCCTCTTCAACGTCATTAGAGCCTGAGTTTTTCGCCACTTTCACCATGCTTGCCCTGAGCACTCTACCCTTGAACTTGTAGCCCTTCCGGAACTCCTCAACTACATAGCCGTTCTCGACCTCGTCGGTCTTCACCTCAAGCACCGCTTCGTGGAGATTTGGGTCGAAAGGCCGCCCATAAGCATCAATGGGCGCGAGACCCTCAGTGTCGAGGAGTTTCCATAACTTCCCCCTGACCATTCCGACCCCATTAACTATGTCTACCTTTGAGGTTTCAGCGACGGAGATTGCGAGGTCTAGTTCGTCCAGGATCGTAAGGAGTTCAATAACCATATGCCCTTTAGCCTTCTCCTTAGCCTCGTCGATTCTTTTCTGGGTTCTCTTCTGGAGGTTTTCAAGGTCTGCTCTGGAGTACTGTAACTGGCTCAGGTATCTTTCCGATGTCTTCCTCTCGTCCTCTAGACTGATCTCTAACTTAGATATCCGCTCCTCTAGTATCTTTGTTTTGGATTTCCTCGGAGACATTATAACACTCGGCTCAATTTTTCGCTCTGAGAATCGGGATTGCTATTTATTTCTCTTCCGGATTTTTATACCACGGGGAGCCCTAGAGTAAAACGTCTTTTTGAGGAGGCTAGATACCATGAGCGAAGGAATGAATATTATAGTCTGTATTAAGCAGGTTCCTGAGACGATGGAAGTAGATTTCGATAAGGAACTGGGGAGACTTAAGAGGGAAGGAGTTGCTTCTGTCGTAAATCCATTTGACGAGTACGCTATTGAGGAAGGAATAAGACTTAAGGAGAAATTCGGGGGCACAGTCAGGGTACTTTCCATGGGTCCACCCCAGGCGGAATCTGCATTGAGATCTGCCATAGCCATGGGTGCAGACGAGGCCTACTTGGCCACCGATATGGCTTTTGCCGGGGCAGATACGTGGGCTACGAGCTACACGTTGGGGCTCAGCATTGAGTGTATGGCTCCTTACGACCTTGTTATTTGCGGATTGAAGACCATTGACGGGGATACGGGCCAAGTGGGACCTGAGTTGGCTCACTGCCTCGGAATCCCGCATGTCTGCTATGTAAATGAGATCCTCAAAATAGACGGGGGGAATATCAGGCTAAAGAGGGTCCTCGACGATAGGATTGAGATACTTGGAGCCTCCCTCCCAATAGTCGTCTCGGTCAGTAAATCCATCAATCAACCGAGATTGGCGACCCTCCGGGGTAGACTAAAAGCGAAGAAAGCTGAGATCCAGATACTTACCTCAAATGATCTCGAAGCGGACCCCTTGAAATTAGGTCTCAAAGGGTCCCCGACTCGGGTTACTAAGATATCCACTCCTGCCCGGCTAACTGCTGGGAAGATAGTCGATGGATCTCCAGAGGAGCTGGCGAAGAGCGTCTTCCAGAAACTCGTGGAATATAAGGTGATCTAGATGAGCGAGCAACCCATATCTGTCGACAAAGGAAAATGCATCAACTGCACGCTTTGTGAGAACACTTGCGCCTTCGGGTCCCTCGTAATGGAAGAAGGTTACCCTCGTATTTTGGACGATTGCAGACTCTGCGGCGAGTGCGTAACGGCATGTCCTACCAAAGCGATCACTATCGAAAAGGAAGGGGTATCCGTAAACTTTTCGGATCATAGCGGCATCTTAGTCTTCGCAGAGCAGTGGAAGGGAAAGGTTCACCCGGTAGTATACGAGCTATTCGGAAAAGGAAGAGAATTAGCTAACCAGCTCGAGGAAAAACTCTCCGCGGTCATCATCGGAAACGAACTTGATGAGGCATTATCTGAGCTGAAATTGAGAGGAGCTGACAAGATCTTTGTTTTCGATCATCCAGGACTTGAGGACTTTAGGGACGATCCCTACTCTGCAATCCTCGAAAATCTAGTGAAAGAGGAGAAACCCAGCATCTTCCTCATCGGAGCGACCTCCATAGGCCGTTCCTTGGGCCCTAAAGTAGCGGCGTGCCTCGAAACAGGACTCACTGCGGACTGCACTAGCCTTGACATCGACCCTGAGAGCCGTCTCCTTCTCCAGACCCGTCCAACATACGGGGGCAATATCATGGCCACTATAATCTGCACTAACACAAGACCCCAGATTGCCACAGTCAGGTACAAGGTAATGGAAGAGGCGGAAATAGTCCCTGCGAATGAATGCGAGATAATTAGAAGGAACGTTACAATCAGCGACCTTCCCGATCGTGTTAAGATACTCAAATCCAATCCGGTCAAGGACCAGGTGAGCATTATAGATGCCGAGATAATAGTCTCCGGAGGAAAAGGCCTGGGAGACCAAAGGGGTTTCGAGCTCATCCAAGAGTTGGCTGAAGCCCTAGGAGGAGCGGTTGGCGCCAGCAGGCCTACTGTGGACGAGGGATGGATAGATTATCCCCACCAAGTAGGTCTAAGCGGACGGACTGTCCGTCCAAGGATATACGTGGCATGCGGAATCTCTGGTGCCGTTCAACATCTAGCTGGCATGAAGACTTCGGATGTGATCATCGCAATAAATAAGGACCCCGAGGCCCCAATATTTAATGTCGCTTCGCTGGGAGCAGTTGGAGATCTATACGAGGTCATTCCCCGCCTCGTTAATATGATAAAAGAGAGAAAGAAGAATGGATGAGTATGGACTATTAACCCAACAGATAAAGAGGGAACTTGAGGAGATCGTAGGAGTCGAGAATGTCTTTAGCAGCTCAAAGGACCTAGAGAAACATGCGATAGACGAAAGCCTTGAGACCCCCCATCTTCCTCACGTAATTGTTAAGCCCGGTAGTACCAGAGAAGTATCCAACATAATGAAGATAGCCTCTAGGGGGCTGATTCCGGTTACCCCCCAGGGATCAAGGACGGGGCTCAGCGGAGGGTCTCACCCACTCCATGCTGGGATCGCCATGAGCCTAGAGAGAATGACGAATATTTTGGAAATCGACGAGGACAACCTCATGGCCGTCGTTGAGCCCGGGGTCCTTATTATGGACCTCCACGAGGAAACGGAGAAACTCGGCTTATTATATCCTCCAGATCCTGGCCAGGGATCTGGTACTCTTGGAGGAAACATCTCAACTAACGCGGGTGGGGTCCGGGGCATGAAGTACGGGGTGACCCGTGATTTCGTCCAAGGCCTCGAAGCGGTGCTTCCCAATGGGGAAGTAATAAACGTCGGCGGCAAGCTGGTCAAGAACTCAACGGCGTATAGCCTTCTGGATATCATAATAGGCTCTGAGGGGACTCTCGCCATCGTCACAAAGGCGATCCTCCGCCTAGTCCCCAAACCCCAGTACACCGCACTACTGTATGTGCCTTTCGAGTCAACTAAAGACGCTGCTAGGACTGTCTCTGAGATCGTACGAAGAAAGGTAGTCCCCTTCGCCCTTGAATACATCCCTCGCCACGCGATCTTAATAGCCGAAAAGTACCTGGATAGGCCTCTCCCGGATAACAGCCATCCTGCATACCTACTTATCGGGATAGAGGGCAACAGCAAGGCTGAGGTCGAAGAAAACCTTGAGACGGCCGGAGAGGTCTGTTTAGAGATGGGGGGAGTTGATGCCTTCGTCGCGGACACCGCTCAGAAGCAGGATCAGCTTTGGGAGGCAAGGAAGTGCCTATTCGATGCCTACAAGGCATACTGGGAGATAGATGAGGTCGACGCCTGCGTCCCCCGGAACCGAATCCCCGACTATATTGAGGGTGCCGAAAGAGTTGCGCAGGAAAAAGGCGTTATAATCACCAATATTGGGCACGCTGGAGACGGTAACGTACACAGTCTCATAGCTATGGAAAAGCACTCCAGCGAAGACTGGCATACAACCTTGGATGCTATCATCGGAGATCTGATTGACATTGCCTTGAATCTCGGAGGTACCATCTCAGGAGAGCATGGTCTAGGTTTGGCAAAGAAACGTTATCTTGCTAGGCAAGTGGGAGAGACCCAGGTTGAGTTGATGAGGGCCATTAAGAGGGGTTTTGATCCCCATAATATCCTGAACCCAGGGAAGGTCTTCGATATTGTCTGATAACTTGGTTTCATTTAAGCATGTGAATCCCGCTCGACAGGCACAACTCTTTCAACGCCTGGATCTGGTCTGGAGTAAAATGCAGGAGATGTTGTTCCTCCAGAGAACGCTCACTGAGAACAAGATAGAAAAGGGGACATGGCACATTTTCGAGTTATTCAACTATATAGGGGAATCTTTCTCATGGACTCCTTCATAGAGTTCGCCACCATCAGGGATATTGTAGTTTGAAAATACTGGGTCTAACAAACCTTAGAACACATTTAATATTCTAACAGTCAACCCTGTAAACGAGTCCACATGCTGTACTCCACTCTCGTCAAGTTCTACATGAGACTTGAAGCCACTACCAAGAGGCTGGAGATGACGGACATCCTAGCTGAACTCTTCGTAGCAGCCGAACCAGATGATCTTGAGCGTCTGATCTATTTGACTCAAGGGAAGATCCACCCAGATTGGACGGGAGAGCCAGAGATCGGGATGGCAGAGAAGATGGTTGTGGCAACCATCGCAAGGGCATCTGGACTGAGCAAAGCCAAAGTAGAATCTATACTTTCCAAGATCGGAGACGTTGGCTTGGCGGCTGAGATGATACTCAAAGATAAGCGACAGGTGATGTTTGGCCAAAAATCGCCTTCAGTCTTCGATGTATACAACGTATTTGACCAGATTGCCAAGGAATCTGGAAAAGGAAGTAGCAGCAGGAAAATAGGTCGTCTTGTGAAAGTGATGATGAGTACCTCGCCTCTCGGAGCTCGCTATCTTGCCAGAACCGTGGTGGGCACCCTTAGGCTTGGCGTCGGAGACATGACGATACTCGATGCCTTGTCCTTGGCCTTCACGGGTTCCTCGGAGAACAGAGGGCAGTTAGAGCGAGCGTATAATCTAACCAGCGACCTCGGTGCTGTCGCTAGGACTCTTGCGGAGGAAGGGCTGGAGAGTGTATCCGATGCCCAAATTGTCCTTGGAAAGCCCATCCGAATGATGCTTGCTCAAAGGCTCTCAACTCCAGAGGAGATCCTCGAGAAGTTGGAGAACTTCTCCGCAGAGTACAAGCTGGATGGAGAGAGGTTTCAGATCCACAAGGACGGTGACTCCGTCCAGATCTTCTCCCGAAGACTGGAGAACATCACGTTGATGTATCCGGATGCAGTAGAGATGGTCTCATCTCATGTAAAGGTTGAACACGCAGTACTTGAGGGGGAGGCGGTCGCAATAGACGCTGATTCGGGGGAGATCAAATCGTTTCAGACCCTAATGCGGCGGAGGAGGAAACACCGCATTGAAGAGATGGCAGAGAAGTTCCCAATCGCAGTGTTTCTCTTTGAGTGTCTCTATGTAGACGGGGAGGACCTGACCCTTGAGCCTTACATGCGTAGGCGGGAGATGCTTCAAGATATCGTCGATGAGACCGAGCGTTTCAAGTTGGTAAGGGCGCTCCAGACCTCTGAGATCTCACAGTTCGTGGACTTCTTCGAAGAGGCTATCTCTTTTGGCACAGAGGGGCTAGTAGTGAAATCAACGTCTGAGGACTCGATCTACCGAGCGGGGGCCCGCTCCTGGCTTTGGGTGAAGCTCAAGGCGAGTTATCAGAGCAAGATGGTGGAGCCAGTCGACCTCGTCGTAGTAGGGTCGTTCCGCGGTCGAGGCAGGCGTGCGGGGAGATATGGTGCTTTGCTAATGGCGTCCTATGATCCGGAGGAGGACATGTTTCGGACGGTTTGCAAGGTAGGCTCAGGCTTCACGGATGAAGATCTTTCAAACTTCCCAGAGCTGCTGGATGGAGACCGAGTCGAAGAAAAACCTGGAAATGTGGACTCTATGATTGATGCAGAAGTCTGGTTTAGGCCAACTGTTGTAATGGAGCTCCTGGGTGATGAGATCACCTTGAGCCCCATTCACACTTCCGCTTTCGAGCAACTAAGGAAAGAATCTGGGCTCGCCATAAGGTTCCCCAGATTTCTGCGCCTGAGGGATGATAAGGCTCCCCAGGACGCCACGACAGTTGATGAGATCGTGGACATGTACAGGGCTCAATTGAGGACTCCTTAGGAAAAATAACCGATGATTGACGAAATATTGGACAAAATAGACTACACCAAATAAGTCATTGAAGAGAGGAACAAGATAAACTCGGTCGTAAGAAATGAAGGCGATCTAGCTTACTTTCTAAAAGAGGAGCTTGAACCTATTAGGCTAATGCTGTGAAACACACAATGTAGAGCCTGATAGACCCACCATCTAAAGGAGAGAATGATGAGTGAAAGAACAGGATGAACCTGAACCTCAACGAGCACGCCTTACTGTGCCCATTGAGGAGAGCTGGGATATAGGGCTCTACGTTTCATGGTAGAGGAGGTTAACTTGTAGGGTCAAAAATCATATCCTATGAAGGGAAGATAACATCTATCCTCAACCTGTTGAGAGTTGTTTTCAACTTTTGATATACCCCCTAGAGGGAACTATCCTTTGCGCGCACCTTTATCACAGGGAGGAAGGGTCCCTCAGAATGACTAATTTGTCCAACTTTGCTTCTGATTGTTTCAGAGATATTTACGCGCATTACTGTAAAGTTCACTGATTATTGAAATCTTAAAAAGCATGGAATAGATCGATGATGCAAGGCGTCCGATATGAGCGAGGAAGTCTCGTTTAAAGATTTTAAGAAGTTAAATATACGGATAGGAACGGTCTCCGATACTGAGAGAGTCTCAGGTTCTGATAAACTCTACAAGATACAGGTGGATTTGGGAGACGAGACGCGACAAATTATCACTGGTCTAGTGGATCACTACGAACTGGATGAACTCCAAGGAAAGGTGATCACGGTGGTAACTAACCTAAAGCCTGCAAAAATCTTTGGGCATTGGTCCTATGGCATGCTCCTCGCAGCAGAGAATGATGACCATTTAGCGTTGCTAACAGTCGACCGGGACATTACCAACGGTGCAAAAGTAACTTGAGTTAAGGTCCCCATAGTTACTTGTTGCAAGATTGTATACACCCCGGGGCTTTTTCAATTTCTTGAATGGATTATATTTTTATTGAATGAAAAGATAGATATAGCAACTGAGAATTACTATGGTTGAACGTCTGTTAGGTGAGAGGTATGAAAGCGTTCGTCCTTATCAACACTGAACTTGGGCAGGAAGCTATTGTAGTGAAATCTTTGAGCCACATCCAAGGTATCCCTGATGTTCAGGCTCTCTACGGGATCTATGATGTCATAGCGGAAGTTGAAGCTGATTCCATGGACAAGGTCAAGGAAATCGTCTTCAACAACATCAGGAGGTTAGAGAACGTCAAGACCACCATCACCCTGATCGCCTACGGTGAAGGGATCAAGAGAAGCTAAACCAGAACCTCTCCGAACCGTACTGATGATCTATATCCCCCCGAGATTAATAGGACAAATTGGAGTATCATTTACCGTGGAGGTCAATAGGAGCAAGTATCTAACTGTGAATTCCCCTTCGACTCATCTTTGAAATCCCAGAGATAGTTGAAATAACTCATGAACTAGTTCTTCAGACAAGCCCCCTGTTTAAAGAATGACTTGGATTTTATATCTGTTAATCGCACGCGCAAACGGGTCTTGTAACTGATCCATTTCAGATGAGGTACGACGCTAGTTTCTAGAGATTTACCTATGATGGAAGTGAGCCCTTGAAAGAAGGTAAGGTCTATCTCTCAAATTCGCTCTTATCAATAGGTGTCACAGTGTATTCGACTTCACGTATGCCCCTTAGAACCTTGACCCGGGAGATAAAGTCCAGGACTTTCTCGTATTCGTTTCTGACCATAAAGATCTCGACACAGTAACCCGTACCGACATGGAGATGCATGTTGCCGAAGATGCTATCCTCATACTCATGTCTGAGATCCATTAAGGTGGAGTTCAATGCGTGCTGCTTCCTATCAAATATCACTGTGATTGTGGATACTATCTGCCCTTGCTTCATTTTCACGAGGGCAAACTTCGAAAGGGTATCTCTAACCGCCATCCTGATAGCTTCTGAACGGCTCGAATAACCCGTGTTTTTCACAAATAGGTCAAGTCGAACTAATAGATCGTGGCTTAGTGATACGCTTATAACAGTCAATTCACTCATATTAAAATAAGTCCTGGATTTTATTAAATATTATTAAAAACAACCCCCTTTATAGCGTTAAATTCATAAGGGTCAATGTTCTCAGTCAGCAGAATAGGGGGATAAGAGGCATATCAGAAAACGGTCACAACCATATCCCCAAGCCCTCTTCCAACCAAGTTCACGTTCACAAACACTCAAATGAGGGTTGGGAGGCTCTCGCAATTTCCGTTATCACCATGGTTCTGGGACTCGGCTTAAACTATTCCCGGGGTCAATCTCTCGTCTCCGATCTGTTATTGGTCTCCACGATGATACTCTCTGGATATACCATCGCAGAATTGGGTGTAAGGCGCTTAATTGAGGGGCGAATCAACATCAACTTATTGATTACAATCGCGTCGATAGGCGCGTTCGTCATAGGGCATCTCGAGGAGGCCGCAGCAGTGGTTTTTTTGTTCAATATTGCAGAGAGGCTGGAGGATTATGCTGCAGATCGTGCGCGTCACTCCATCGAATCCCTGATGGATCTGAAACCTGAGAACGCGACCATTAGGCGGGATGGAGAGGAGGTTTCTGTCTCCATCCAAGAGGTCTCTCCCGGGGAAGTATTTGTCCTAAGACCTGGAGACAGAGTCCCCCTTGATGGTGTGGTCATTGAAGGAGCTTCTAGCATCAACCAGGCAACTATAACTGGCGAGTCTGCACCAATTTCTAAAGTTGAAGGGGCGGACGTTTTTGCAGGCACCATCAATATTGATGGGTTCCTTGTGGTGCGAGTCAGCAAGATGGCTGATGAGACTTTTCTCGCCAGGATACTAAAACTAGTGAGGGAGGCAGAAGAGAGCCGTTCCCCGACAGAAGCGTTTGTGGATCGTTTCGCTAGATTCTATACGCCGGCGGTGATTATACTCGCAATCCTTGTGGCAACTATCCCTCCAATAATCCTACAGGAACCATTTAGTGATTGGATCTATCGTGCCCTTGTGGTGCTCGTAGTGGCTTGTCCCTGTGCTCTCTCCATCTCAACTCCTGTGGCCATGGTCTCTGCCATTACAAGCGCTAGCAGGAATGGTATACTTGTCAAGGGAAGCACATTTCTAGAGAGAATGAACGATGTAAAAGCCATTGCTTTCGACAAGACGGGAACATTGACTCAAGGTGAGTTGGAGGTTACAGATATCATTTCATTTGACCTCACCGAGGAAGAGATATTGAGGCTGGCTGTCTCTCTCGAAGTAAAGGCCGAACATCCAATAGCAAAAGCGATCCTAGCTAAAGCCGAGGCTGCGGGAGTCAAACCAGTAAAGACCACTGACTTCAAAGCTTACGTTGGACGTGGAGTAAAAGTGTGCATCGACGGGAAGACATTTTGCATCGGTAATCTCCGCCTCCTTAAGGAACTGGGTATCGTTCCCCTTGAAGGCATCGTTGAGAAACTCGAGGCGAAAGGGAAAACTGTGGTACTTGTCTCTGAGGATGACTATACTATAGGTGTTATCGCCCTAATGGATAAGATTAGAGATGAGGCACCGCAGACAATCGCGGAATTGAGAACGCGTGGCCTGGAGGTCCAAATGCTCACAGGGGATAACGCCCTTACTGCTAAAGCAATAGCCGAGAAACTGGATATGGGAGGTTATATGTCTCATCTTCTCCCCGATGAAAAGCTTGAAGCCATCGAGAATTTGAGGTCCAAATATGGGCAGGTGGCGATGGTTGGTGACGGCGTGAACGACGCTCCGGCTCTTGCTGCTGCAGACGTCGGGATCGCTATGGGGGCAATCGGGAGTGATGTGGCTTTGGAGACGGCTGATATTGCCTTAATGGAAGACGACCTAATGCGTATTATTTATCTCGTCCGTTTGAGCCAGGCCACGATGGGTCGCATCAAGGAGAACATTGCGGCTTCAATAATCGTCAAACTTATGGTGGCTGTCCTAGCTATCCCTGGATGGATCACTCTCTGGATAGCCGTAGCAGTGGGCGACATGGGGCTCAGCCTAGCTGTTATCCTAAATGCTATGAGGTTAGGTAGGATCAAGGCCCGGGAAGAAAATATTTATTGAACTAGGTCATTTTGAGGCAGTCTAAATCCTTAACAATTTAATCCACTGAATTATAGTGATTTCAACCGGTTCAGTGCAGATCACTATTCTATTTGCAACTTTTTTCGTAAGTTCCTTCTCTTTAGTTGGAATTCTGGCGCTCTCACTTTAAGAAGAGACCCTTCACAAGATAATGTTTTTCATAATAGCCTCAGCCGGCACGATCCTTGGGGTTGCACTTTTCAACCTCCTCCCAGAGGCCGTGAAATACATCGAAGGATCAATAGTTTTCGTTTACGTTGCTGGGGGATTTGTGGCGTTCTACCTTTTAGAGCGGTTCATTTATTGGTATCACGGGCATGGTTATCGCGGCGAATTCAGCGAGACAAGGGTAAGGGCATATACTAAGTGATTCGCTTATCTGAATGTCCTTGGGTACGCTATCTACAATTTCCTTGATGACGTGATCATTGCTGTGAGCTTCAATGTGGGTTTCTCATGGGTCTCGCGACCACGATTGCGGTGATCTTCCACGAGCTTCCCCCGGAGATAGGTGACTACGGCTTCCTTATCTATGCAGGGTTTGAAAAGATCAGGCCCTTACTCCTGAACTTCGTGGCCGCCCTATCTCTCGTAGCTGGCGGGATCTTCGCCTATTTCTTCCTTGAGATGGTTGAAACCTTCAGTGGAACCCTCATAGTTTTTTCAGCTGGGGCTTTTTTTGTATCTATCAGCCTCGGAGCTCATACCAGAGCTGAAGAAGGAGCAACATTTCTGGAAGTTGCTTACACAGTTCGCGATATTCCTTTTTGGCTTTGGCGTAAACTGGTATCTAGGTATAACTTTTCGTCATCAGTAGGCGTGCAAGTGCAGATACTACTCAAGAAATCGTAAACTCTCAACCATTATTACTGCGCCTACTTGTATTCTAAAATCAATAAATCAAAATTTGAATTCTATGGAAGCTCTTGTCCAAGAGCATCATAAATAAGAGGGTATATTTTTGGAAGTAAATCACACGCGTGAGGCCAGAGGTTCTCTTAGAGTCCCATGATAAACTGGATCATCATGACAAGCCAATTCTTCTCAAGCGTATGTTTTCAGATAATGAGTTGAACGTAATAGCGACGGACAAAACCCGTTAACTCGAGTTTTTCACAGTGGTACCTGGTAAAAAGAAAAATAAGTTTCTGTGCCGTCACTTTTTCTGGTTGGGGATCATGCATAGGAACTTTAGCTCCCGGTCCCCCGTGTTCTTGAACTGGTGAAGCTCATCGGGGGGAATATAAACGACGGTCCCCGCCTCAACCGCCTCGACTTCCTCTCCCCCGAGTATCGTGCCCGATCCCTCTAGGATGTACGCCTCGTGCTCCCATGGATGGGTGTGCTGGGGGGTCGAGCCCCCTGGCGTCACTGTAAACTGCCTCATCGAAAAGGTGGGGGCTCCTGTCTCCTCAGTGAGGAGCCACCTGATCTTCACCCCGTCTGCTGGAGCGGGAACCTCATCCTCCTTAACCTCCTCGTTCAGAAAAGTCTTCATGTCTAACCCTCCTTAGAAGATATAACTTAAGGTTAATGGTGATTATCTCGCAGCTCACACCAGTTAATGGCCCCACAGCAAATCAGATCAATCATAATATGACTACCTCAAAACCAGCCGGTTAAAGATGAGCCCTAGAAAAATGGTGTTGTCCATTGAGATGTGGGCTTCATATTCGCCTTCTTAGACTCTTTTAGAACCGTATCTTTACGGTCGACGAGGGTCATCCCCCGAGTATCTCTCTTTTGCTCTCAATCTCCACTACCATCTCCGTCTCCACCAAGCTGGGATCAACGACCGTAGCGAGTTCTGTTTTAGATATACGCGCGTGCCAGACCTTGAACTCCGCCACGGGCTTCCATTTCCGTGTTCATAGGGAGTTTGTTCTTTGGCAATTCGCGCGAAAAGGGCCGTTATTATACGGTCGCAAAATGAGTAATCCTAGGGCCTAGACTATTTCTTCCTATTCAGTGCTTAGGCAAACTGAAATGTATGCATTCCAATTGTTCTATATCAACCATGAATCTGAGGGACATCTATATCGCGGGCAGACGTCTCAGGCATCTGGTGAGACACACCCCCCTTCATTACTCCTGGTACCTCAGCAAGGCTTGCGGTGGGCGGGTGATGCTCAAGCTCGAGAACTTGCAGTATACTGGCTCCTTCAAGGTGAGAGGTGCCTTCAACAAGCTCCTTCAGCTCTCAATTGGGGATATGCCGTACGGAATAATCGCCGCATCCTCTGGCAATCATGCTCAGGGTCTAGGCTACGTCTGCAACCACCTAGGCGTCGAAGCCACCATCATAGTCCCCTTACATACCCCTAGAGTAAAGATCGAGGCGATAAGGAAATACGGAGTCGATCTCATTCTTCACGGGGAGGAATATATGGAGGCCGAGAGACTCGCTAGGAAAATGGGACTAGAGCAGAAAAAACCCTTTATCTCTGGATATAACGACCCCCAGATCATTGAGGGCCAGGGAACTCTAGGGCTGGAGATGCTCGAGTCAACTCTGGACTTCGATATCGTTCTCGTTCCGGTGGGAGGAGGGGGGCTAATCTCAGGGGTAGGCGCGGCCGTTAAAGGCACGGATAAAAACATCGAGGTAGTTGGGGTACAGACCATGGCATCGCCAGTGATGTCTGAGAGCCTAAGAATGGGTAGCATCGTTGACATGCCACTCAGGGATTCCATTGCTGAGGGACTACATGGGGGAATCGAGGAGAGTTCTATCACATTCGAGATATGTAAAAAGCACGTAGACGGCTTCATCTTAGTCCGAGAGAAAACTATACTTAAGGCCATATCGAATCACCTACAATTTGACCATCAGGTGGTGGAGGGAGCCGGGGCCGTAGGAGCTGCAGCTATAATTGAGAATCCAGAACGATTCAAGGGGAAGAATGTTGGAGTTGTTGTTTCTGGCGGGAACATCGATGAAGGGCTGTTGAAACAGGCAGCAAATATAATGTAGAGGAGACGGAGGAAGTGAATTTCATTGAATAGGATAGTCGTAGACGCCGCCAAGTGCTCCGGATGTAGGGTCTGTGAACTAGTATGCTCATACCACCACGAGAAGAGGTTCAGCCCGAGCCTATCCCGGATAGACGTTGTCAAAATGGACAAATATGGCTTGGACTACCCCGTCTACTGTCGCCAGTGTAGTGAGTGCCCCCCTGCCGATGTATGCCCCGTGGGGGCCCTCAACAAGGGGGATAACGGGGCAATAATCCTTGACGTCGAAGTATGCATAAATTGTGGGGTATGCGCCAAGATCTGCATCTACAACGCTGTCAAGCTCGATGAAGCCTCAAGGCCACTAATCTGTGACCTATGCTGGGGCGACCCAGTCTGCGTGAAAAAATGCCCTACGGACGCATTAACTTATGAGGAGTCGATCCAGGTTACGGATCAGCCTGAGAGTGTCTTCAAGGAGCTCAGGGAAAGGTGGGGTATAGATGTCTAAATTTGGCGGATACACGGGGAAGGTTCTCAGGATCAATCTCACGAAAAGGATCTCAACGGTCACTGAACTAGAGAAAACTCTTGCCTGGGGCTTTTTGGGAGGCCGTGGATTTAACGTGAAGCGAATGTATGATGAAATCCCCACCGGGACAGATCCTCTAGGCCCAGAGAACAAACTATATTTCGCACCGGGCCCCTTGGTCGGGACTAGTTTCCCTACTGCAAGCCGCTTCAATATCTCAGGGAAATCCCCCCAGACAGGTATACTAGGGGACACCAACGCCGGGGGTCACTTAGCATCCGAGATAAAGTATGCAGGATACGACCAGATTATCCTAGAAGGGCGGAGCACGAATCCTATCTATATCCATATCCGCGATGACGATGTAGAATTCCCGGACGCGTCACATCTAAAGGGGAGAGGAGTCTATGAGACAGACGAAATCATCAAATCAGATCTCGGAGATAGACGTGTTCAGACTGCGATCATCGGTCCTGCCGCTGAAAATGGAGTGAGGTTCGCGGGTATTTTCGCGAACCTTATGCGAGCTGCAGCGAGGACAGGAATGGGCTCCGTAATGGCATCCAAGGGGGTCAAGGCCCTTGTGGTCAGGGGCACGGGCTCAGTCAGTGTCGCCAAGCCTAGGATGTTCGAGGAGCTCGTCGATTATATCAATGAACAGATCAAAGGCCACGAGCAATACCAGGGCAGGCGGAGTATGGGTACCACGAGGATCCTCCTTATGGCCAACGCCGGGGGTTTTCTCCCTACGAGGCATTATACAGCGGGGACATTCAAACACGCAGCCGAGGTGAGCGGAGAGAGGCTCGCGGAGGAGTTCAATGTCAAGGGAAGGGGGTGCTTCGCATGCACAATCCCTTGCAGCCGCTTTTACGTCGTAAAGAGTGGAGAACATGCAGGACTCTACGGCGAGGGACCTGAGTACGAGTCCCAGGGATCATTCACGTCGAGAATAGGGAACAGGAGCCTAGAAACAGCTCTCAAGGCGAACGACCTCTGCAACAGGCTGGGGTTGGACATCCTCACCACCGCTGAGAGCATCGCCTGGGTCATGGAACTCTACGAGAAAGAGATGCTTTCCAGTGAGGAGGCCGATGGTCTTGACCTTTCCTGGGGTAACGAAGAGACTATCCTCACCCTTATCAATAAGATCGCACTGCGCGAGGGTTTCGGAGACGTGCTGGCTGATGGAACCACAATGTCTGCGAGGAAGCTGGGTCGCGGAATAGACCTAACGATGCAGGTGAAGGGACTTGACATCATCATGGCTGATCCCCGAGGGCTCAAAGGATTCGGGCTAGGTTATGCCGTCTCGAGTAGGGGAGGCGACCATCTCAGGAGCGAACCATTCCTAGAACTGGTGGACGACCCAGCGATCGGCGAAAAGATGTTTGGGATCCCGGATGCGACCATGAGGCGAGCATATAGGGGGAAAGGCAAGCTCGTCTCCTACTTCGAGGACTGGAATGCAGTTATCGACTCCCTCCAGCCCTGTAAGAACATCATGCAGAACATGGAGATCCTCACATTCGATCTCTCCTCCAAAGTCATAGAGGCCACGACAGGGATTCAGTTGACCCCAACCGAGGTCCGTGGGGTCGGGGAGCGTATTGTCAACATCGAAAGGGCTTTTAACGTTAAAGAGGGGATGAGGCGGAAGGACGACACCCTCCCCCGGAGATTCAGGGAGGAACCCCTCATCGCGGGGGAGAGCAGGGGTACGGTGTTCGAGTTGGAGCCCATGCTCGACGAGTATTACGGGGAGAGAGGCTGGGATCTTAAGACCGGGATACCTACCTCAAAGACCTTAAGAAGATTAGGCCTGAATAGAGCGGCTAACGACCTTTCTAGGCTAAAATAAACGCAGTAGAATTCGAACCTCCTAATTGGGATCCAGTCGCCAGTCACCCGTCCAATTAGTGTTAATGGGGGAGGTGGGGTGGAAAAAGAGGGGCCTGTCAGACTTAGCCGCCCTCTCATAGACTATGGGGCACTTTTCGAGGTCGAGAGGCTTACCGCCCACTTTGGTAATCAGGGTTCGTCCTTTAGACCCAATTCTATTACAGACCTCTCCTGCTCGTCAGCTGCAGCCTCTAGGATCTAGAGTGACAGCGTGTCAAGGGAGTGGAATCACTCAGGGGGCACCTTTATAATATCGCTGAAACCGTCGTTCGCCAGCTAGGTGAATTTTATCCCCCTCTCGGGGTCTCCCACTCTACATCGGGCGTGGTCGGCGTGAGGATGTACATCTACACACAGCAGCGGTCTACCGCCTTGAGTCTCATATTAATATCTATTTGGGGGCCGACCATGATGTTATAATTTAACTAGTAGTAGATCAAAAGGCAATCATATTCGTCCGCCTCAACCTTAGCGTAGCTGCAATCCTTAGATAGCTCACGAATGATGCCTTTGGGTAGAAATAGATATGAAAATCCATATTCAATTTCAAATCTCAGCTTCGAGGATATATTATTCTTTCAGGGGATCATCTTCTGATTTCCTGAAAGAAGCCAGTTTACACTTCAATAGATTTATTAATGAATATTATTCAACCCATGCAACTAGTGGAAATATACCATGCTTATCTGCGAGATCTGCGGAATGGAAGCCATCGAGGCTCATAACTGTTCCAACTGCGAGTCCCAGTTCTGCAAAGAGTGTGGCGATGTAATGGGCAAATTATGCTACGATTGTCAAGGCTGGGAATCAGAGAGTCTTACCGAAGACTGGGAAGAAAACTGGAGTAGATCCTGGGAAGGAAACGAACCCCATTAGAATAACCGTTAATGTGCGTGTAAATGTCATTAAACCCTTGTATCTTACCTGGTTGTTTTTGATTGCATTTTTACCCAGTTTCCGGTGCTTATCCAACCTCACGCTCATTTTCCTTCGCTTGAAAACGAGTCTATTTTAAATCGTTCTTTTAGAATTAACCGTTTGTATTGAGTCTAGTTTATAGAGTTCGCGCGCTATAAACAGCTTTATAGAAACCAGATTCCTATCTTGATGGAGACTGAGACCAGATCATGGATATCAATCAAATTCTCCTCCACCTAGACACAGGAAAAACAGTTCTGTCCCTCATCAACGCTGTCGCGGATAGAGTCAACAAAGGTGGTATATCCACAGTCGTCATTGCCAGCATGAAAGGCAAACAGGTCATTAAGTTCAGCGAGGCGCTAAAGGGATCCGCTAAGGTCGTGAGCGTCACAGAGTTCGAGTACTCTAACTCCTTGAAAAAGGCAATGAAGAAGCTGAAGGTTGTGTTGGTGGAGAATGCTGATCTTCACATTCAGGATCACAGGGAGATGCGTGAAGCATTACAGGCCTGCAGTTCAGGTGTTAAGGCCGCTCTGGAGGCTGTAGTTATCGCTGCAGGGAAGGGCTTGGCCTCCGAGCCCGTCCTTGCCATCGGTGGGGGGAGACACGGACTTGACACAGCCCTCGTAGTAAGGCCCTCAACTCCAGAGGATTTGGTCGACACTGACCTAAAAGATGAGTTGGCAGTTCTCGAGGTCATAGCCCTCCCAACCTAAGTGACTGCCATGAAAATTATGATCGCGTTTTCCTCATGTGGAAAGGTTTTCTCTAAATTCACAGGGAAAAGCTTGGAGACAGTGCATGCCATCTAGGCCGCTCTTCCACGCGAGACGGGGCAATTGTTTAATATTTAGTTTTTTCGCCCTTTTTATGGACTCGAATCGATGATGATCGGTGAAGGAACCAGAGCTTTTCGTCGTCAAGGATCTCTAATCGCTCGATGTTAAACCAGCTGAGGTTATTATACCTTTGATAATCACATTCCCTAACCGTAGCGAATTTCTATTTTTGGAAGCATCCTAGATCTTTAATGATGCGCCTCCCCACAGAGATGGTATCGGCCTGAACTGGTCCTCCTCAGTGTTTTTTGCTAGCCTTTGGCGTTTCTGTGGGTCAATCAGTTTATAGTTGCAGCTTTCAATGGGATTGATCCTCTGCATTGATGTAACAATAACTTATTCGTCTTTACGATTGCCTTCTGTACTACACGAAAAGCCGTTAGTTCCCTCGTCGAGAGCGATCTAGGGGAGCAGGGTTAATATCTTTCTTCTTGTAGACTCGATAGGTATGGTCTCCATAGGTGGACTGTTTCGGATCGTGAGACCAGTGAACTCTATAATGATGGGATTCGCGGTGCTGGTAGGGGTGGCTATTGGCGAAAAGTCTCTGCTCCCGTCATCGGTCCAGGAGCTGGTCCTGGCATTCTTCGTTGGATTCTTCCTAAGTGGCAGTGCCATGGCTGTGAATGACTATTACGATAGGGAGATTGATGTGATAAACGAGCCTGGGCGTCCCATTCCTAGCTTGGCAGTGTCCCCGGGGGAGGCTTTGGTTGTCACCTTCGTTTTCAGCGTGTTAGGGCTGGGATTGGCAGGATTGACGAGCATGGGCAGTCTGCTGATTGCAGCACTAGCTTGGGTGGGAATGATGTTCTACTCTACATTGGGAAAGCGGACGGGACTCCCTGGGAATCTCATCGTGAGCGGGTGTATCTCTCTTCCTTTTGTTTACGGTGGTTTTATTGGAGGGGAGACTAGCCTAAGCCACTCCATGCTCTTTGCCCTTCTTGCATTTCTCACGAACACCGGGAGGGAGGTAACAAAGGGGGTTGTCGATATTGAGGGTGATAGGGCATCTGGAATCAGAACCGTGGCGGTTTTGAGAGGTCGGGATACTGCTGCGATTGTATCTGTTACTAGCTACGTTCTGGCGGTTCTAGTCTCAGTGGTCCCAGTCTACCTGCATCTGGTATCGTTCTGGTATATTCCATTCGTGGCGGCCACGGATCTAGGATTGATCTATCTTTCGATCTCATTACTAAGAGAGCCGAGTAGGGAAAATAGCAGAAAAGTTAAAAACTGGATCCTACCGTTGATGTTGTCCGGACTATTTGGCTTCCTGTTTGGAAGCTTTATTTGAGTCTGCCGTTTACCTGGATGAGAGAGCAATTCTCTCAACTTCTCTTTTCCTTCGGATGGAGAAAGCATTAGCGTTGTTGTTAGCGGCACCGATTAACTGGGTTGCTAGGACTTCTTCAAGTGTTAAGCGGTTGCTGAACGTGGCGTCCCTGATTCCTCTGGAGATGTATCTCAGGGCAAGGTCTATCCGGCGCTGGGGACTGATGTCCACAGCGAGGCGATAGACGACTCCCCCGTAGCCAATGCGTGTTGTGTCCTCATTAGGGGCGGAGTTCTCGACGGCCCTGACTAGGACTTCAACAGGGTTGCGCCCCGTCCTAATATTGATAATCTTGAATGCATTACGGACGACACTTATGAGGCGGGGCTTTCCGCCACCGCTACTGCCGGGACGCATCAGGGCATTGATGAGGCGTTCTACTATACTCATGTCGGATTTCCTAAATTTGCGGGCCGTATGCCTTCCACTAGAGTGTGGGAGAAAGATAGGCTCGATGTTTAGATACCGCACAAGTCCGATGTCTCTTACAGAGATATCATCAAATGTCCACTCACCAAATAGCTTCGGAGGCCCTGTTATCTGACTGCTCATGGAATCACATCTTCCGTTGAACCAGAAATGCATGACACGAAACCGAAATAAAAGGTTTACCAAGAATCGCCATCCCTTTAGCTGGAGTGTTGGGTATATGTTGAACATTCCGTGCGCGAGTGGCCTATTTTACTTTTAGTGGCGCCGTACTATTGACGACGTATAACATGAGCCTCTTGTTCCCAGCCATTTACTTATGTATGAGAGAGAGGAATTAGGGGTGGTTGTAGGGATCATTGTATCGGGACACTGGGTGCTTAGGTTCCTGATTGAGATATCCCTAGTCGTCTGACCTCTCAGAGGCTCCGCTATTTTCGTTCCATATCTATAAGGCTCGAGTAAAATATGGTGAGGGCATTATGTGTGCTTATACAGTTGTTTTTTCCAATTAACCCCCTGTGGACTCTCCTACGCATCAGCCCTCTTGTTTTTTTCAGAATCCACTATATTCGTCGTCAACCTATTTGATGAATAACGCCACTGGAGAACCATTGGGCCTTTTTAGAAGATTAAGTTCAGTGGGACAATCTTGGTATGACTCTACAATTAGTGAATCTAGCGCCCGTTTTCAAGCTGGGAGAGAATAGAATTAAAGCGATTAGCGCATGGGTTTACGGACTTTGCCTATTACCATGAGTTGCAGGGGTACGCCATTGACAGAGTTGACTTTGTATCTTACGCCAGGGATATCTCCCATAGATCTGGCTCTGGGCCCCCCGATGCCTTCAATGGTGACCTCATCATGCTCATCGACGTAGTTCAGGGCTCCATCTCCGGGGAGGAATGCGGTAGCGAGACGGCCGTTCTTTATGAGTTGGACTCTGACGCATTTACGGATGGCTGAGTTTGGCTGCTTGGACTCAATGCCCACCTTTTGGAGGACGATGCCCCTACCCATGGGGGCACCCTCTAGGAGACCCTTCTTATCGGTTCTCCGCTTAAGTCTAAGAACGTAGTCCTTGCTCTTGTAACGCATCTTGCGCCGGACTTTCTTGAGGCGTCTGCCTGCGTACATCCCGTTAGCCATGAAATCAGCTATGCCGTGCAGGGGGGCATCTTTAAACTTTGTGGAAAATCAGCTCACAGGCCAATATTGTCTATTTGATCTGTATTGTATAGCGCGCGTATTGAATATTTATTTTCATAATCAATAGCTGGGATGAATTTTGTCAAGCCATTACAGAGAGAATCCCTAGACCCGTGGTTCTGAGCCTTTATATCAAAGCACAGATAGAACGTCTATGGTGAACTAAATGGAGACAGGGGCCCCCATTAGGCTGATACTTATGATAGGCAGTAATATTTTTGGTGTATATGCGTTATATAGAATTGTCAGAGAGGTCTATTTTTTCATTAAGAACTATTCCTCCGATGAAGAGTATTAGCGGGACGGTCCCCTTGAGGCTATCTGCCTTTTTTATAGGTGAAGGCATCTAGCTATTCGATATATTGAAATCCAATATCACTGAACTCTCCCTGCTTGAAGCACTTAACACCGCAAGGGGTATAGAGGAGCAACTATCGACTAGGTACAGCCAGTTCGCTGAGTTGACAAAAAATGAGGTTGTTTGTTCCCTATTCACCCATCTCGCCCTAGAGTGTCAAAAGCACTCGGATATGCTTAAAGAGCTACCCTATCTCCTCGGCGAGGCCGTTGACCTGCCATACAGGGGGGATTTTACTCCTAGGAGGCTTCCTGAGATTAGCCCCGTAATCGATCAGCAATTAGCTGTCGAAACGACTTTTAAGATCGTCAAGGAGCACATCGCTGTTGAGGAGAGCGTGATGCGGTACTACGTCGAACTCTCACGTATTATCTCTAATGAAAAGGCGGTCGGGAGGATCCAAAGTCTCATCGAAGACGAGAGAAGTCATCATGAGATGCTCGGTAGGCTTACGAGCGAGCTTACGGTTCTATACGGAGAGCAACTGACTATGGACTATGATAATTAACACTGTGTGCGTCTTTATTGCCACTATAGACGGACAATCTGGAGCCCTAGGAATAACCCACGTTACCAGTTTTGTCTGACCTAGGCTTGTGCACACGTAGGATGAATTTAAGCAAATCTTAGCCTATCATATATCGAGGATGCTCCCTGTCATGCCTCACACATTTCTCGATCTGGTTAAAAGCGACATCAACCAAGGCGACTGCGGAAAAGATGTCCTCAGCTGCCTCGATGGGTCCGTAGAACAAAGTCCGCACCCAACGCCGTAGGCAACGAGTTGGCCACTGCAACTGCAGAGGTGACAGCGTCCCTCGAGTACCTTTTCTTGAGCCTCTTCCAAGAGGAGATAAAGTTGTGAGCTCCACATCCGACTGGATAACCGTAACAATTCTTGATGCTGTGGATGGCTTTCGCGGCTAAACCCACAGATGGGATATCAATAACCATTGTATCCACCAACATGTTCTTTGTCTCGGCGGCCTTAACCTTCAGTAGGAGCTTGTCAGGGAGTCCGCTCTTATCTGAGGATAGAAGCGTCTTGGTGCTGTAGAGGAGGCGTATCGCGCTGGAGCAGCCCCCCTCCTTGATCTTGTCATAGACAGAAGGTTCTGAGTGGGGTATAAGGGAGTTGAGGATTTCCCGGTCCATGAATCCCTGGTCGTTGGCGTATTGGAGAGACTTCACCTGACTCTCCTCGGAGAGGACATTCAAGACTATAGGCATCTCTGTAACCCCTGCGACGAAATCCATGTCTCTCTCGGCAACCAAGGAGCTTTCTGCTACGAGGTCTACCATAGCTGGTAGCCCGACTTATCCGTCTGCTCCGCCATCTTCATAATGCGGTCTCATCCTTTTTCTCGTCGAAGAGTCCGTTATGAGGATCCTGGATGATGCTATGTCTCTTGTAGAATATAGATCTAATCATCACGGTTGGGGTGATACCTGGGTTCCCACCAACTTTTACACCATGGATCTCAAACGTCTTCTACTCGACGGTATACTCAAAGAGAGACAATACGATCCCTCTATAGCTAAATGAAATCTTAAATAACATCGCGCGCGCAGAAAGATGAATAATGACCGAAGAAAACTGTCGGATTTAATAGTTCCACTACGGAAAGTCATGTCAAGATCTCCGAGGATCTGGAGGATTAACATCGGCCTTTTTGAATAACCTAAACCAGAACCCTGAACGTACAAAATACTGAGCTAGTAAGTGAAACAAAGCGACATTTTCCTGAACCACAGCGCTATCGTTAAGTATCATTAAGCCACGATCGAACTCTCGTATCCATTATGGCTGAAGAGAAGTTTATGAGGTTCTCGATAGACAAGGCCAAGGAAGGAATAGCGAACGGTCAAGAGCCGTTTGGGGCTTGCGTCATTAGGGACGGGAACATTATAGGTGTGGCCCACAACACAGCACTGCGGGACCACGATGTTACTGCTCACGCAGAGATAAATGCAATCAGGATGGCTTGTAAAGTCTTGAACACCCTAGATCTATCAGGTTGCGAGATCTATGCAACGTTCAAACCCTGCAGAATGTGTCAGGAGGCCTGCGAACGAGCTAAAATCTCCAAGATCTATTATGGAGCTGGGCCCGAAGACATCGGATCGAGCCCTGTAGAGGTTGGTATTCAGATAGAGGCGGGCTTCCTTAGAGATGAATGCCTCGAGATGCTCCAGAAGGCGCGCCAATAGCAACTCATCGCCGAAAATACTGATTCACTCAGATGGATTCTCCAAATGATTCATAAGGTATGTAGTCGGGTCAATCTATATTTATCATGATTCCCATTTTTGGAGCAGGTCTCGCTGGTCTGAGCGCGGCACGTAACCTTGGTGGCAACCACTTTGTTCTCGAAAAGGACACCCGAGTCGGAGGTCTCTGCAAGAGCGTGAATATCGATGGCTTCATCTTCGACTACGCCCCCCACATCCTCTTCACGAGAAACGATCACATACGGTCTCTTTTCGAGGATCAATTGAAAGGAAACCTCTTAAAACATACCCGGGAGGCATTCATCTATCTCCAAGGGCTTTTCGTAAGGTACCCCTTTGAGGTCAACCTTCACAATCTGCCTGAGGACGTCATCCGAGAATGCATTGATGGGATTACTAACAGAGATGTCAGTAAAGTGACTAACTTTGAGGAGTGGATCTACTCAACCTTCGGAGATGGCATCGCTAAGCATTACATGATTCCATATAATCAGAAGATCTGGAAGTACGACTTGTCAAAGATGAGCCTCAATTGGATCAGAGGGAGAGTTCCCTCACCTAGTATAGAGGAGATGAGGAAGGGGGCGGAGGGGGCTTTCAAGAGGGACTATGGTCCCAATGCTGAATTTATGTACCCTAAGCGCGGGGGAATCGGCGCATTAGCGAACACACTTGCCGATGGCGTCAATATCTCCCTGAGCTCAAAGGTGGTCGAGATCAGGCCCTCAGAAACAGAGGTCATGGTCCAATACCTAAAAAACGGTAGCCTAAAGGAGCTCTCAGCTGAAACGGTTCTGTCATCGATACCATTGCCGGACTTGGTCAACATGTTCCATGATCCGCCCGAAGATGTCGTCGAAGCCGCGAGATCCCTTGTCTACAATTCCCTAATTTGTGTGAACATTGGAGTTAGTACGCCGGGAATCATCGATAAACACTGGCTTTACTTCCCCGAGGACGATCTCATCTTTAATCGTATCAGCTTCCCCATGAACTTCTCAAAATACACCACACCCAGAGACTCAAGTAGTCTCCTCGTTGAGGTGACCCACAGAGAGACTAGCGTGGACCTTGATAGCATCCGGGACCTGGTCCTTAGGGATCTCATCAAGACGGGGATACTCGACGAGAAGGATGAAATAAAGGTATGCGATGTTTCCGCCTTTAAGTACGCTTACGTGATCTACGACCTTAACCACGCCAAGAACGTAGGAATTATACACGACTATCTGAAAAGATCCAACGTCGTCCCAATAGGAAGATTCGGGGAGTGGGAATATTTCAATATGGATAAAGCTTTATTATCAGGTAGGAATGCTGCTTTAAGAATCAGTGGATCTCCATGATATCTGTCATCATTCCCACCTACAACGAGGAAAAGAACATCGAGAGATGTCTTAAAGCGTTTGAGAAGCAGACAATTACACGGGAAGCTTTCGAGATCATTATTGTGGATGGTCAGAGCAGCGACAGAACCACGACTATCGCCAAGAATTTTGCTGACAGAGTCATCCAGCAAGTCAGCAAAGGAGTCGGAGGCGCAAGAAATGACGGTGTCCAGATCGCCAAAGGTGATATTATAGTTACCACCGACGCGGACTGTATACCTTACGCTGAATGGCTCCAAGTTATCCAGAATCAGTTTAAGGATGAGAAAGTAGTCGCGGTTACAGGATTCCTCAATCCCTTTGATTGCGAGGGGCTGAGGAAATACGAGGCTTTCATCTACAAGCTACTGTTCGGTATATCTAACCAACTACTAAGGGTGTTTTCAATTACAGGATATTATCACCTCTGCGGAGCCAATTCCGCGTTCGATAGGGATACATTCCTCGAGATCGGGGGTTACCAAGATCTCCCTTACTCAGATGATATAGAGATCTACAAGAGGCTAAAGCCTAGAGGGAAGATGGTCCTAGATACGAGGATGAAAGTGAACTACTCGATCCGAAGGATCAGGAAGATGAGTCTGTTGAGATACATTTACACGATCACTAAGAACGACTTTGTGACCATGGTAATGAACGCAAAACCGAAAGACGACAGCTACGCCAGACAGGCATATAGCTAAGGAGAAAGCAAAGTTTTCCTGTGTATAGATACATCTTTATAGATTCTACTTTGCGTAGTTGATGATGTTTAATTCGCATCTTTTTTTCAGATTTACGAGATTATGGGATTACGTTCATATACTATTACTGATTTTTCCCGTAATTTTTCTGATTTCCCCCGCGAATCTCTTCACATTTAAAGCCCTCATCGTTTTTGCCGCGAATTTATGCCTCACAGCATACGGGTATATGTATAACGATCTTCAGGATGCCGTGGATGATTATTGCGATCTCGAGAAAAGGAAAAGGAACCCAGTTGCTAGCGGAGAGATAACCCGAAATCAGAGCTACCTTGCTAATTTGGCTCTCTTAAGCTCAGGCTTAATCATGCTAGCGTATATAAATCCCGTCGCTTTGTTCCTTGGAATAGCTTTCTCCATTGTAGGATTTTTCTACTCTTGGAGGCCTTTGAGACTCAAGTCGACGCCCATCTGGGACGTTATCTCTCACGTCCTTTTCCTTGGGGTCCAGCAATTATTGGTTACCTACACGGCGTTCCGGTCCCTTGACCTGTTCGTAACGCCCTTCCTCATGATCATCATACCCTTCTCTCTGATGAACGAGGTAATTCACGAGCTAATTGACTTCAAGGTGGATGAGGAGACTGGGATCAGTAACACGGTGCAAATGTTAGGAGGATTTAACGTAAAGAATCTACTTATCGCATTGAGCATCCTAGTCATCTTAGGTACCCTCATCATTGTTCTAAGCCTTTCTGCGCAGTACAAGGTCGTCGGGTTTGTCATTTCGATATTGATCGTAGTTCCAGCCATTTACAGGATGAACGTGCGTATAGCAAGAATAGCTTAGGGGACATATCCCTCACAAGGAGCCAGACGGGGTACCAATATACGCGGGGCTAGACGCCAAATTTGTGGAGATGCTCACGGGAAAGAAGCACGCCTCTGCCAAGAGTTGCCTTGAGGGCGCAGGGCATATAATGAAGGAGGCGACTGCGATATTAGAGCCTCTCCTAGAGTCAGGGGCCTCGAAGTCGAAGGGCGTCATCGTCTTCGCGACGGTAGAGGGAGATCTCAATGACCTCGGAAAGAACATTGCCATCGCGATGCTGAAATCCGTAGGTTTAAGGGTAGTAGACCTTTGTGTAGATGTGACGGCGGCGGATATAGTTAGAGTAGCCGAGGAGGAAGAGGCTGACATCGTAGTACTCTCAGCTCTCCTGAGTGTTCTGGAGCCCCAAGTCGTGAAGACCATTAATACCTTGAAGAGATCTTAGTTAGGAGAGAAGACCAGGGTGCTCCTAGGAGGGAGGGCCCTCGAGGCTGGGATGGCTGATAGGATAAATGCCGACGCGTACGCACGGGACGCTTTTGATGGGATCGCGAAGGCTAGGGAGTTAATGAAGGGGGCTCAATAGTGTTGCTCCTTGGATCCTAGTACGTACACGGTAGACCCCTGTCCGCGCTGTGACATACAATGTTTTGAGATCGTTATCGCCCCATGCAAGATTCGAGGGAGCCTCTGGGAAGCTCAATATCCCCAGCTTCTTGCCGTCCTTGTCTAGGATCCAGATGCCCCCCGGACCCGTGCAATAGATATTACCTTGAGTGTCAACCTTCATTCCATCAGGGACTCCTTCACCGGGTCCTCGGAGCACCGCAAAAAGGCGGCCATTAGTGAGTGCGCCATTGTCCTTGACGTCAAAGGCCCGGATGTGACCCATGGAGGAGTCGTCTACATAGAGGATGGATTCATCGGGGGAGAAAGCAAGGCCGTTTGGACCCTCGAAGGTGGCGTCAAGCAGGGAGAGATCTCCGTTGGGCTCTATGCGGAAGATCCCGTTGAAGTCAAGCTCTTTGGAGAGCCCAGTTCTACGGAGGCCGTAAGCAGGGTCGGTGAAGTATACACCACCGTCTGACTTGACCACGATGTCGTTAGGGCTGTTGATCCTTCTTCCCTTATACTTTTCAGCCAAGGTGATCACCTCACCATCAGCCTCTGTTCGGGAGACACGGCAGGAGAGCTCACAGGCTAGTAGGCGACCCTGGAGGTCTAGGGTGAGGCCATTGGATGGGCCACTGGGATTTCGGAAAACTTCATGTTTTCCGGTTCCTGGGTTCCACTTGTAGATAGTGTCTGCGGGGATGTCGGAGAAGAGCAGGTGTCCTTCGGGTACCCAAATGGGGCCCTCCGTGAACTGGAAACTTTCCGCTATCTTTTCTATGGGCTCGTCGCCGATGATAGCACCGAGCGTTCCCTTGTCCCCCATCTCATCGATCATAGTTCAATCCTCCGTTGTCTACTCGATCGGGTTACATAAAACGTTGAACATTTTGTGCGGTTTCAAGGGTTGGATGACCTACCTTAGGGCTGTTGGGGATATCGTGGTTCTCAGCATTGGGTTAGTTTTGTGGCGCGTATAGTTTGATCAGTTGCAATTGGGCTTAGTAACGCTTTCTTCCCCGAGGTATCTTCTTCTTCCTAGGGGCCCAATAGTCGCAGGCAGTCCTCCTTGCTGCGAGGACTTTGCGATGTTTGGCGCAGTAGAATGTCTTCCGGGAGTATTTTCGGCATCCTTCACATGTCCTTTTTCTCGGGAATCCACGATATACTCCAGTTCGGCCGCGCGGCCTGCTTATGGTGTTATCCTCCGGTTTTTATTATTTGTTTGTTGGCGGGTTCTCTCGTAGAGAGTGACCGCAGTGGCTGCGCTAACATTTAGAGTGGTGATAGCACCGTACATGGGTATCCTCGCTAGGCTATGGCACTGGTTCTGGAGGGTGGAGTTAAGTCCCTGGTCTTCGCCGCCGAGGATGATGGCGACAGAGCCAGTGAGTCGAGTGTCATAGTACCTAGTGGTGGCGGTTGGGTCGATGCCAATAAGGGTGACCCCCTCTTGTCTAAGGAGCTTGGCCGCCCGGTAGAGGCTGTCCCTGATGAGGGGGACGTGGAGGGCGCCTCCCATGGAGGCTCGGAGGACCGCGGGAGTGAGGCCGACGCTCTCCTTTTTGGGGATAATGACGGTGTCGACTCCAGTGGCCTCAGCGGTCCTGAGGATGGAGCCCAAGTTCATAGGGTCCTGGACCCTGTCAAGGAGGAGGATGGTGACGTCTCCTTGGTTACTCATGAGGATGTCCTTAAGGGAGCGAACGGGGGGGAGCTGGATGAGCGTGATGATCCCCTGATGACGACCCGTCTGGGTGAGGGTATCAAGGCGCCTCTTGGGAACGATTTCTGTGGGGATGTCCCGCTTCCCGGCGATGAGGATGATCTCCTGTATCTTTGGGTGCTTTTCGGTGCCCCTGGCCACAAGGATCCTCTCTGGTTTAGTGATCTTGAGGGCTTCTTTAACGGGGTTACGTCCTTCAACTTGTAACATTGGGGAACTCGTGGTGGAAAGATGGTATCAGGGGTTATTAGGGGTGTCTGATCCGGTTGACATAGGCCCCGCCATCTTATTTTTTTTGTAGGAGTATATGGTGTTATGACGAGCGCGCGTCTTTTCGCGCGTCTAGGATCAGATTTCTTTATATCTGCTCATTAATTGGAACGTATGTGCCAAATTTTAAGGTGGGAACGAAATCCCCTGATTTCACGTTGAAGGACCAGGACGGCAATCCCGTGTCCTTGAGCGATTACAAGGGAAAAAGCAACGTGGTACTGTTTTTCTACCCAAAGGATTTCTCGCCCGGGTGCACGGCAGAGGCCCGCGGCTTTAGAGACGTCTATGAAGACATCATAGACTTAGATGCCGTAGTAATCGGGGTCAGCGGTGACAGCGTTAAGTCCCATAAGAGATGGGTGGACAGGCACATGCTTCCTTTCACTCTATTGAGCGACCCAAAACGGAAGATACAGTTTTTGTATGGCGCAACCAAGGCATTCGGGCTCCTCCCTGGGCGCTACACCTTCGTCATTGATAAGGGCGGCGTCATCAGGCACATTTTCACGAGCGAGATCAACATGAAAAAGCACATAGCGGTGTCGCTAAAGGCCCTGAGGGAGATCACGGAGTGATCTTTCAAACGCGTATGCACTAGCATTCTGTTGTTCATATCAGTCCGGTGGAACTGGGTTTGTCGCTTTGGCTCTCCACTAATGTTGAATAAAAAGAGTCAATCGGTCTCGTCGGAGTAATTGCCACCAAGCAAGATGTTTGTCTGCTGCCAAGTTGTGAACCCGTCCCTTAAGGCCTTAGAAAATATCCAGTAATCGGGATCACTGAACCCTCCTGAGAATGTCCTCAGGTGTGAGCACTCGGTTAATCAAGTCTGAGATGCTTCGCTCGAGTCGTTCAATCATGAAATCAAAAAGACCGTGAGAGAGGTTTCAACCAGAAGCGACTCTATGAATTATTATTAATATGGTGGGTGGATTTTACCTCATCTCCTAAGAATCTATTTGCGCTATTTTTTCTGGGATGTCAAACGTTCCTCGCCCTGGCAACACGATTGGCGATTAGAGCGGCAATGGCCCCGGCTGCAACCCCCCCATCGATGTTGACGACCGCTATCCCAAGGGAGCAAGCCTGAAGCATGGCCATAAGAGCACTGACCCCCTTCCCGCCATATCCATAGCCGATGGACGTCGGAACACCGATTATGGGAACATCCACAAGCCCAGAGACCACCGTAGGGAGGGCTCCCTCCCTGCCGGCGATGACCACCATCACGTCCACGTCCCTCATTATCATCTCCCGTAAGGAAGGAAACAGCCTGTGTAGGCCAGCAACACCAGCGTCATAGGAGGAAAAGACCTCGCAGCCCAACTCCTCTGCCATAACCTTCACCTCCTCGGCGATAGGGATGTCAGATGTGCCCGCGGTCATCACGCCTATGCGCCCTCCAGAATCCTCCACGGTGAAGCCACGCTTTTTAAGGACCGCCATCCTAGCCTTCTCGTTCAAGCAAAGGGTCGCTCCCTCAGGAACAACCCCCCTTATAGCATCCAGTTGCTCGTTGCTTCCCCGGCTGACTATTACCCGTTCCTTGCTCTCCAACATCTTCAGGGAGATCCTAATCACGTCCTCCGTGGTCTTTCCCTCTGCGAGGATGATCTCTGGAAATCCCTTTCGAGTATCCCTTCCAACATCTAGCTTTGCGATGTCCTCTATCTCAATGATGGCTGACGTCTTCATCATCCTCTCTGCTTCATCCACAGAGATCTCGTTCCTAGCTAGCCTTCTCAGAACATCTCTAATTGTGTTTCACCCCGTTTTCTTCCTTTATGAATAGGGTTAGATATCACCTTTACCCCTTATACCCCTGATCTATTTGTCAACTAACATGCGGGTACTTGTCATAGACTGCCAATTAGCTGGTATCGCAGGGGACATGTTGGTCGGGTCCCTCCTGGACCTTGGGGTGGACATCCCCAGGTTTATTGAGGTCATGGAGGACTCAGCAAAATACCTAGAAGGCTGTGACTGCTTGGTCGTCGAGGTAGAAGATGTAGTACGAAGGGGATTCCGGGCAAAGAAACTCCATGTCAAGGCGAAGGAGACGGGACATCATCATTTAATGGGCTCCAAGCTGAGAGACGCCATTCTAAACATCGCCGATGATTTTAAGCTCTCGGAGAACGGCAAAGTCCTGGCCACGAGAACTATCGATAGCTTAATCGGAGCGGAGGCGAAGGTCCACGGGGAGACCCCAAGTGAGGTTCATCTCCACGAGGCTGGCTCCATTGATACTGTCGTCGATATCATTGGCACCGTCTACGCTTTAGACGAGCTGGGGCTAACGAAGGACACCAAGATATACTCAACCCCGGTGGCTGTGGGGGGCGGTATCTTCAAGTTCTCTCACGGTAACGTCCAGAGCCCTGCTCCTGCCACCCTCGAGATTTTGAGAGCGAAGGGTTTCCCGTTGGTTGGCGGGCCAATAGATTTCGAACTGACAACTCCCACGGGGGCTGCATTGCTCGTAAACATCGTCGACGAGGTTACTCCGTTCTATCCCCCTATAAAGCCGACAAGGATAGGCTACGGATCTGGGACGAAAGACTTTGAATCCATGCCTAATATCGTGCGTCTAACCCTGGGAGAGCCCACTAGATCCAGCCTCATGGTAGACGAAATCTACGTCTTGGAGACCAATCTAGATGATGCTACAGGTGAAGTAATCGGATATACCATCGACAGGATGTTGCAGGGAGGAGCCAGGGATATCAGCGTCATCCCAATGACCACTAAGAAAAACCGGCCGGGGCACATTCTTAAAGTGATCACTGATAGAGAGAACGTACACCCTCTCACTATGCTGCTGATGGAGGAGACGGGCACATTGGGCGTCAGAATGTACCCCAGCAAGAGGCATATCCTCACTAGAGACGTGACTTCTATGGAGGTTAAGCTGAAGGGGCTAGAGGGGATAGTACAGGTGAAGGTTTCGAGGAACCGCGAGGGGAGGGTTATCCAGGTCAAGCCCGAGTTCGAGGATGTCAGGTCTTTAGCCGAGAAAACGGGTAGGACCCTGCGAGAGATAATGAGTCTTGTCACAGATCAGGCGAGGCGAGAGATAGCTTCCCATTAGGGAACTGTTGAATGCGATGGACGCGCGTCCATCAACTTCCAATGTTTTCGGCGGTCACCAGCATGCTTCCCGTCCTGTAACCTTCCATGTCAAAAGTGATGAAGTTGAAGCCCAATAACTTTAGTTCTTTGACGACCGTATTCATGACCCCAACGTCAAAAAGAAGATGCCTTTCGTCCCGTCCCACCTCTATCCTCGCCAATCCATCGTGGTCCCGGACCCGGATTTGCCTGACGCCAAATTTCTCTTTGATGAGCTGCTCCGCCGACCCGACCCGGGAAAGCTTTTCCATCGTGATATTGACCCCGAAGGGAATTCTGGACGCTAGACAGGCTAATGAAGGCTTATCGTGAACCGATAGCCCCATACTCTTTGCTAGGGCCCGAATCTCATCCTTCGTGAATTCCGCCTCTACCCAAGGGCTAAAAACGTTCTTCCCCTCCTTCACTGCGTCAAACCCAGGTCTGTGACCACCTAGATCGCTAAAGTTCGTCCCCTCAAAGACAGTGGTGAAACCGATCTCACGAGCGAATGACTGGGAAGAGGTCAGCAATTCAGTTTTACAGAAGAAACACCGATTCTCTGGATTGCTTACAAAGTCCTGCTGTGAGAACTCGTCGGTTTCGATTATATGGTGTCTAATGCCGATCTCCTTGGCCACACTCTTTGCGTCCTCCAATTCCGCAGATAGGTACGTCGGAGAATTAGCGGTCACTGCCACGACCTTATCTCCTAGGATATCATGGCATACGGCAGCCAGAGTTGAACTGTCCACGCCTCCGGAGAAAGCAACTACGACCCCACCCGCCCCCTTTTCATCTATTAAACGCTTTAGAACTTCATATTTTCCAAAGTAATCTTCCACAGTCATTTTATTTATAGGCCCCCGTGCTTTCGTAAATACCAATCATCAATTAATTTAAAGGCTTGTTAACCTCATCGTCATAACACGCATAAGCGCGTGATAATGATCGGATATTTTAGTTTTCACTTATACCCTAAAGGGTAATAACGCACACAGCCCATCTTTCCTCAACCTTGTAAGATTTCAATAGCCATTAGCAAAATATTCTGAGTTCGATAAAAAACGACACTTCAATCAGTTTTTAACGTGGATAGAGATAGTTTCTCTGTTAGATATGGTGAAAGCATCGGTCTTAGAGGATGTGGGGCGGCTTGCAGTCCACGATTATCCCCGACCAGATGTCGGAGAAGGCACTATGCTAATTGATATGGAACTCTGTGGAGTTTGCGGCACCGACATACACCTCTACGGGGGGAATATGAAGGTCCCATTCCCCGTGATCCCCGGCCACGAATTTGTTGGGAGGATCAAGGAGATAGGGGAGGGTGCCGAGAAAATGGAGGCAAAAGGGAAGTACCTCGCAGAGGACGATCTCGTAGCAGTGGTCCCTGGCACTAACCTATTCTGTGGAACCTGCTATTTCTGCCGCTTATTGCCCCACAAACCCACCTATTGTACCAACAGAAGGGTAATGGGAGTCAACCTAAGTAGTGGCGAACCACCACATCTACTTGGGGGTTGGGCCGAGGAGGTTTTCGTCGACGCCGCCCACTACTTTGTCTATAAGATCCCCGATGGCGTCCCCGCAGAGGTTGCTGTCCTGACGGAGCCTATGGCGGTCTCTTCGAGAGCCATAGAGAGGGCTTACTCCCCTGGAATTCAAACATCCATCAAGGGATTCAGGTCGGACGACAGCGTCGTGGTACAGGGGGCGGGACCCATTGGGCTCCTAGCTATTGCAACCGCCCGTATCGCCGGGGCCGGAAGGATCATAGCCGTCGATATGGTCGACGATCGCTTGGAGATCGCCGAGAAGCTAGGGGCGGATTACGTCATCGATATGAGGAGCTTTACGGACCGCGGATCAAGGGTCGCGGAGGTCAAGCGCCTTACCAGCGGCATTGGGGCCGACGTAGTCATTGAGTGCGCTGGGGTCCCCGCAGCCTTCGCCGAGGGAATCGAACTGACAAGAAGGGGTGGCCGATTCGTTGAGGTGGGTCACTATACCGACCCGGGGAACGTTGAAATAAACCCCCACACTATCTGTATGAAGGACGTGGACATCCTGGGGAGCTGGGCTTATCCCCCCGCCCAGTTCGACACAGCCCTCCAGTTCTTGGAGAGGGGAATGGACGATCTCCCTCTGACCGAGATCATCACCCATAAGTTCAGAGTCACCAACGCCGCGAGATCCATCGAGACGGTGAGGAGTCGGAAGGGTATCAAGATGGTCATCACGCCCTAGACCAAGATTCATACCTCTACATTTCAGTAATATTCGTTCACCGCCTGGCTCAGGGGGAACCCTTCACGATATCAACTGAAAGGATTAGGGGGATTGTACATGTATTCAGATAATATACCGTGTCCCGACATGTATATAGAAAGGCAGTTAGCTTCGATCTTGATGGCTTATCGATCTTATATGTCCACCAAGAATATTGAAATATATAACGTTTAGGCGATGAACTTAGCTGATGAGGAAGAAAGTAAGTATTTTTAATGAGGTCCTTGGCCCCGTAATGCACGGGCCTTCAAGCTCCCACACAGCGGCGTCATATTTCATCGGCAGACTCATTAGGGATCTACTCAATGACAAACCTGAGACCGTCATCATCTCATTCGCGGAGGGGGGCTCCTACGCAGAGGTTTACTCTCAGCAAGGTAGCGATCTGGGTTTTGCCACTGGGTTGATGGGGTGGCCGATTACCGACGAAAGATTCTTCGACGCGCTCCAGCTAGCCCGAGATTCTGGGTTATCGATAGCTTTCACAGTTGAGATTCTGGAGGAGGACGATCATCCTAACGCTATTTGGATACAGGGCGTCTCCCAGGGGGGTCAGGAGATCTTTGTGAACGCGAGGTCTACCGGAGGAGGTGCTGTGGAACTGCTGAATCTAAACGGCTGGGAGGTTAACATCACGGGGGACGCCCATAACTTAATAGTTGAGACAGAAAGCAGTGCGGCCTTAAAGATTAAAGAAATACTGTCCTACAATGACCAGATATTAATAGAGCCCTCAATTAAGGAGCGCGATGGGATGGCCCTTATTAGGACTCAACTTTTCAGGCAGCTCAATGAAAACGCGTTGGATGAAATCAACAAAACCGATGGGATAAAATCTATCTGGAAGACTAGCTCTATAAAGTTCCCCAAACCCGGAGATCCCCTATATCTGAGTGGAAAAACCCTAGACGAGTATGCCAAGAAAGAGGGATGTTCGTTGGGAGAAGCAGCCCTCCACTACGAGGCAGCCCTACTAGGCATCACACAAGAAGAGGCTATCGACGAAATGTGGCGGCGATATGAGATCATGGCTCAAGCCGTGGAGCAGGGCCTTAGGGGTAACATCAGAGGGATGCAACTGCTAGAGCCCAGCGCACAGAGGATCTACGAGCTAGAAACAAGAGGGGACCTAGCTACAGGCGGCCTGCATACAAAAGCTGCAGCAAGAGCACTAGCTGCGATGCACGTCAACAGCAGCATGGGGGTCGTTTGCGCGGCGCCTACGGGGGGAGCTGCCGGAACAATTCCCGGTACTATCACGACACTGGTCGATGAGCGAGGCCTGAATAAGATCCAGACCGTGAATGCTCTCTTCGCTGCCGGAGCAATAGGACTTGTGCTAGCAATGAGGGGGACCTTTGCTGCTGAGGTCGCGGGATGCCAAGTGGAAATCGGGGCCGCAGGGGCAATGTCCTCCGCCGCGGTTGTGGAGGTGGCTGGGGGCTCTGTCCGGCAAGCATTGGATGCTGCGGCCATCGCGTTCCAGAACACCATGGGGTCCCCCTGCGATCTGGTTCAGGGCATGGTGGAGATTCCGTGCCACACCAGAAACGCGTTAGCCGCATCATCCGCCTTCGTCTGCGCCGACCTCATTCTCGGAGGATATAGTAACCCTATTCCCTTAGACGAGACTATCGACGCAGTGATGAAAGTGGGGAGGATGCTCCCAAGAGAGCTCAGATGTACAGCTCTTGGGGGACTTGCGATAACCCCATCAGCCCTCGCAATGAAAAGGTTGAGATAATCCGGGTCTCAGCTATGCCTCGGTCCCTTTTATCCACTTGTTTCTTTGAACAAAAAAAGAATTAAAAAACGTTCTAGGGAAAAACAGCGGGGATGTATTTTTCTATCTTCTCGTCGTCGAGCTCCCAGCCTATACCTGGCCCCGTGGGGACGTCGATCCAGCCGTCTTTGAGTACCAGAGGTTTCTTGATGAGGAGGTCGTGGAGCATAATCTCGGTGAACTCCACTATGGGCTGGGCGTTCTTTAGTGCGCACCCGAGGATCACCTTCGCTGCCACCCTCAGCCCCAGACCGTACTCGGTGCCGACTACAATCTCCTTACCCGCAGACTCGGTCACCGAAGCCCACTTTTTTACTCCTAAGATCCCCCCGGCTTTGGAACACTTGGGGTTAATGAGATCCGCTGCTTCATGCTTCAGGATCTTGAAGACCTGGTAGAGGCTGTAAGCGCTCTCGTCGGCCTCAACGGGAATATCCACCGCCTTCACGACTCTGGCCATGCCATCCAGGTCCCATGTGGGGGTAGGTTGCTCAATGAGTTCTAGGCCTACGTCGTACTTGTTGGCGAGGTCGCAAAACCTGATGGCCTGCTGTACTGTGTAGGCTCCATTTACATCGGCCCTAAGGCTGATGTCATCGCCTAGGGCATCCCTGATAGCTCTGAGGCACTTGGCGTCGTTTTCATAGTCCGAGCCGACCTTGGCCTTGATACCCCTTATCCCCTGTTCATAATACTCCAGGCTGTGCTCAGCCATCTTCTCGGGGGTATTTCGAGGGACTTCGATGGAGGCAAGGACCTTGTTCCGGTAGAGTCCACCTAGGAGGGTGGAAACGTTGCAGTTTAGCGATTTGCCAACAAGGTCGTAGAGGGCGAGGTCAATGGCCGATACGGAGCCCCTGTTAGCTCCCCTTGATTTTCTCCCTCTGATGGTGTCTATGGTTCGCTCCAGATTAAAGGGATCCAGCCCTATGAGGTGGGGGACAAACATTTTGTCGATGATAAACTTAACCGCCTCGAGGGGCTCTTTACCGTCCGTAGGTGCCTCCCCAACCCCGGTAATACCCTCATCTGTGTGGATCTTTACTATTACGTAATCCAATAGCTTATGGCCGTCAGTATTTCTAAGTGGGTTTCTTACCAAAGGATCCCCGGTGTAGAACTTTTTTGGCCTATTTTTTCCCCCTGTCTTGTCTTCCCCATCCCTATAGAAGCCAACGGGCATTCTCACGGGGATGGTCTCAATTTCTGTTATCTTCATAGATTTCTCCTTCCTGATTTGTATATTCAACTAATTCAAGTTCATCCATATATGGACTCCCGCGAAGCTGAGGCGAGAGCGCTCGCCAAGGGATCACGGTTCATATATTTCTCGACCTTCTTTGGGTCCAACTCGAGTCCCAACCCTGGGCCTGTGGGAACGTCAAGATAACCGTCCTTGAGCTTCAGGCGTTCGGAAAGCAGTGTTTCGTGGATCATTATCTCCGTGAACTCTATAACGGGGTGGATGGTCTTTGTAGATCCTCCTAGATGCAACTTCGCGGCGATCTGGGAACCCACCCCCCACTCTGTCCCGATGACTGTTGCGAGGCCAGCTGACTCAGCTACGGCAGCCCATTTCTTGACCCCATAGAATCCCCCTGCCTTAGCGATCTTGGCGTTGATTACGTCTGCAGCTCCCTTCTTGATGATCCTCATAACATCAAAGAGGCTGAAGGCGCTCTCGTCGGCCTCGATGGGGATGTCCACAGTCTTGGTTATCCTAGCCATCCCGTCTAGGTCCCATTTCTTGGTAGGCTGTTCAAGGAGCTCCAAATCCACGTCGAATTTCTGGGTTAGCTTGCACATCTTGATGGCCTCCTTGGGGGTGTAGGCTTGGTTGGCATCCGCCCTGATGCTTATCTTGTCTCCCATAGCATCCCGCATAGCCTTTAGGGAGAGGGCATCCCGGAGGGGGTCAGACCCAACCTTAGCCTTGAAGCCTCGGACCCCTTGCTCGTAATACTCCAGGCTGTGTTCAGCCATCTTTTCGGGGACACCCCGCGGCACCTCCGTAGAGAGAAGTATTTTGTCTTGGTGACAGCCCCCTAGGAGATTGCAGACAGATGTGTTCATCGCCTTCCCTAGAAGATCATGTAAAGCGAGATCAATCCCAGAGGTGGCCAGAACGTTGTGCCATCCTCCTGTCCTGGTGACTATATGGAGGATCTGCTCTCTGTCAAAGGGATCCATTCCAATGATACGGGGCCCCATGTAGTTGTCTATGATGATCTTTACAGACTCCCAGGGCTCCCCAAAAAATCCCACGTCTGGAGCCGCTGCACCTATGCCTGTAATATCTTCATCTGTGTGGATCTTGACTATAATATTATCGAGGAGGAGGGCGTCGTTGGGCGCCGTTCTGCGGCTCCCCGAGAGTGTTTTTCCTGTGTAATATTTATCGGGGGCGTTGACTCCCCTGACTTTGCACATACCATCCTTGAAGAATCCCACGGGAATGCTTACGGGGATGGTCTCAACTTTTGTTATCTCCAAAGTACTGATCAAAAAAGCTACGTATTTTCAAAAGATAAAACGTTTTCTTATGAAGATCTAGGCTTCACATATTTAGCGGAAAATTATTTGCATAAAAACAACTGGAATTAAAAAAATAAAATAAAAAGGAAAGGATTTGTGTTTAAAACCCGATTGTCGCCAGGGCGTCCAGGATAATTTGCACGAACTTTATACCGAAAGCCATATGGAAACCAAGCTCACCAGCCCAGTAGGGGCCTAGCGAGGCCAGAAGAAAGTATCTCCCTAGCGTTGTGAGGTTTCCATAGATCCCAGTTTGTTCTTTACTATAAGTGAAGTAAAGTATTGCAGTTACTGTTGCGACCAAGACTATTAGCGCATTTATCGTTCCAACCAAGCTAGACCCAGAAACTAAACTGGATGCTGTAGCTGAAATCTGGCCGATAATCTGAGCGCTCATGACTCCCGTCAACATCGCTCCCATAGAGATACCCATCATAGTAACTGTCGGGATGCGCGCTAACCACTTGTAACGCTGGTCAAACACACCCACGAACATTATTCCGATGAGTATTGGTATGATGAGTAAAATCTTTGACCCATCAAGGATGGGGACGATTGCCTTTTGCATCACGTTGTTGATGTTGACGAGTACGCCGTTCGCAGCGCCACCAGCTACCGATGCAACGGTCGCTATTTTGAAGAGTGGGTTGTCTTTGTAGGTCCATGAAGCCACCATGAGCCATAGGGTCACAGCGATCCATGCTGTCAATGCATCTGCCATTTAGCTTGTGCCTCCTTTATTTTTCTTCGAACCAAAGTAAGAAATATTGCCTATCACGATGAAGGCAGCGGTTGCCAGATATGCCAGAGTCTTTGCATCGGATATACGTGCACCATTGCCGGGTACTTTGCCGATGTACTCAAGCTCAGCGCCACCGGTGCTCCCCTCGATTATACCGAGGATACCGTTATTCGGATAGTATGTACCCGAGAGTACTGTTCCACCAGTTAGCGTGTATGAGACGAGTGGGATGTTGTATTTGGTATACCATTGTCTTACTGGCGCCTCAACCCAAGTTTGGGATGGGGAACCTGTGATTACAAGGCCTATGTCATTGGAATCATGTAGGTTGTTCATGATAGGTAGACTACTCAGAGATGTTCCGTCAAAGTCCTTTCCGAAGGTTGCATGGAAGTCCTCGGCCATGAGCGAAAGCGCCCCCTCACCTCCAGGGAGGAAGCCCATTTGAGCCCAGTCTTTGCCATAGGTCTTTCCCACCGCCTCCGGGGATTTTGCGACCAAGTCGGAGATGTATGCATGGAGTAGTGGCGTATCCTCGCCTAGAGCAACCATCACAAATTTGACATTATTTTTCAATAATATTCTCATTAGTGCTACGTGCCCTACTTCAGCTTCAGCCAATGCTCCCATGCCCCAATTATCCTCCCAGACAACAATCTTGTTAGATGGTACGTCTTGTATTGCATCCACTGCATCGTGTGTCCACTGTGTAGTGGATATAGGTAAATTCAGTGGTATCAAAAGAGGTATGAATATTAGGACCAGTATTACAGCACCAACCCAGAACCAGTGTAGTCCCCCGAGCTTTTCGATCATGGTATCGCCATCGATTTTCATTGGATCAGACATTTTTCATATCCTCCTAATCCACGATCCCCTTCTCTTTACCAGTCAGCATTCTTAGAGAAAGTAAAAGGGCACCAACACCCATGGTGATGATAGCTCCTCTCATGCCACCCTTTCCGGGCACATTCACTATCCATTGTTTGAAATCCCCAATTAAGGGAACCATAGCGGGTATACTTGGAGCAAGGGTTAGTAAGTAAGTCAAGCCGGTGACGGCAAGTATAATGGACTCCTTAGATCTCATCTGGAACGCCTTGTAAGCGGCCCAAGGCTCTAAGAATACATAGAACACCCAGACAGCCTGAGCGAGGTTGCCGTAGATAGTATTCATTAGCCATTTGTAACTGTCCCCACTGACTCCACCCGTCAGCAAAGCGACGCCAATGTATATTACGAATACCGCGAAGAACTCTATGGCATACATCATACCTGACCCTTGCTTGGCTCCTGTTAACTCCCTAGAGTATCTTACTATTAGTGTGATAGCAGCAACAAAGAATGTGAAGCTGGCGATTATGGTCAACCAAAGCGTCAGCTCATTTTTAACGAATGTCAATGGACCTTCAGGTAGAGCATACTCGATGAGAAAAACCGCAACTATAATCGTAAGGATATATTGCGGTACTTTTCGTTTATAATCAAACGACATTTCATCATACTCCCTAAATAAACATCCAAGCTACCAGCTTTTGTGCGCCAACAAAGTAAGCCAAAGAAGTAATTATTGTCAGTGCGACCAAAGTGAACTTCATCCAGTCACCACCGATGAAGCTCGCCGCCATGTCAGAGTCATTCGAGACTTTGGCAGAAGCCGCGTACATCTCGTCACCCAGAAGGGCATAGTCCGCTAACATCGCGAGGCCAAAGATCATGCCCCACCTGGAGCCTCCGCCTACCCCGATCCCTCCCTGGGCTCTGCAGATTGCATAAGCCCAGACGGTCTCAACTGATAAGGCGCCCATAGTGACATTCATTGCGGTACCTAGAGACACCATGTCCCTGATCCCACCCGTCATATATCCCCTGTAGTCGCCGTAGTATCGAAGCGTGGAGACCTTGTCCAGCTCGTCTTGCTTACCTTCCGCGGCATACGCGTCTGAAACGATAGCGTCTGCCTGTGCGTAAAGGTGTGGATTTGGGGAGATCCTGACAATCAGGTTCGCCCCTGTTCTGGCACAAAGCGTGGCAGTGTAAGAGAGGAAGTTAAGGGCAGAGATAGTTCCAGCTGCCCGGTCTCCACCTAACCGAGACGCGTCTCCAAGACCAAAGTGTACGGGCTTATCGGTCTCTACACTTCGGCCCACACCCTCCTCGATGGCATCGATTGCAGGGAAGTTTCTGAGCTCAGGAATAGACTTACCACCCGTTGATTGCATTAACCAGTACACATAGTACACGATCATGACTAGAAGTATCAGAACTTCGAATTCACGTCCTGTTCTTATTATCATAAGTATCACATGTTTTTGCTAACTTCGGTATATGTTTATTATACATATAAGATTTTCATGACACAAAAAGTGGAATAATGAAAATTTTCGTTCGCGTGCGATTAAGTTAATGTATTAGAATCACTTTTTTAGATGTAAGTCCTTTCCTGATCTGCTTTGATCGATGAGTCTCCTGAAAAAAAAACAAAAGATTTCATTGTTAAACCAGAGAAAACTGTTGGGTTCCAAGTTCCAACGCTGGATATTTCAGAGGATAGAGAGGAGGAGATCCTAGATATCTTGGCGAAAAGAATCGTTGACAACAGGTTGGAGTCTGTCGCGATGCTATTTCTCATCCCTTTGCGCCCTATAAGCCCTATAGTCAGTCAGCTCACGCTGCTCCCTTTTGCCCCTCTTCTGGAGGCATTTGACATCCCTGGCTTCGATTACATTGCATTCCTAAACAACAGCAATAACGTCAAAGGTCTTGTAGAGAGAATTGAGTTCCTAGCGAAGGAACGGGACGAGAAGAAGCGTAAGGAGAATAACCAGAGGGACAAGGGAGATAACTGGTTCAGTAGGCTCATGAAAATTATTGGCCTATAGAACGTGCAATCAATAAGTGACATTTTTTTTAATGCGAAAAGTTCGTTCAAACTTATTAATGCTTATCCCTGATATCTTTCAAGTACATCATGAAAAAATTCGAGGGAACATTTGTCGTCTCAGTCACCCCCATGACAAAAGATGAAGAGCTAGACCTAGAGTCGTTCAAGGATAACCTCGATTACTACATCGAGAATGGCGTTCACGGGATAGCTGTTAACGGGAGCACAGGGGAGTTCGCCGCCCAAAGCTTAGAGGAGCTGAAGAGCGTTATGGACGCTGCTGTTGAGGCCGTGGATGGCAGGGTCCCCCTAATCAGTGGGACAGCTGCTTGCTCAACTCTGAGGGTCATAGAACTCACAAAATACGCCGAGGAGGCGGGGGTAGATGGAGCTCTCATAGTCCCTCCGTACTATTCGAAAATTGATATGGAGGAGGTCTACCAACATTTCAGGGTGATCAACGAGGCCGTTAACATCCCTATAATGGTCTATAACAACCCCTGGACCTGCAAGATCGATATCCCCCCAGAGGGCTTAGCGAGGCTCTCTGAGCTGGATAACGTCCGGTACGTAAAGGAGAGCAGTGGGGATATCACACGAATACCCCAGATACTGGACCTTACCAAAGGAAAGATGGTCGTCTTTTGCGGATCCGACAACCTCGCCTTAGAGTCCTTCTTCATGGGCGCCATGGGCTTCATTTGCGTCGGAGCGAATATCTTCCCTAAGCACATGAGCAAGCTGTACGAATACGCGAACTGGGAGAAAGACTACGATAAGGCCAAATCCCTCTACTCCGCAGTGCTGCCTCTCGGCAACTTTTTAGAGGGCTCCGGCAAGTTCACCCAGGGGGCAAAATACGGCCTAGAGTACTTCGGAAGGAAGGCGGGGCCATCTAGGAAGCCCCTTTTGCCTCTGAGTGATGAGCACAAGAAGCAAGCTGAGGAGATCTTTAAGAGAATCCAGTCTGTTCAGCTATAAAGCTAAACCAACCTTTTTTTTTTAGGTTTGATACCTACTAGTCAGAACACCCTCCAATCAGGTGAACTATACATGATCGTAGACATCAAGATCTACTACTACAGCGTATTTGGTAAGGGAAACATTTCCCTGGAGTTCCAAGGGGAGGAGGTCACTATTCAGGACATCCTGTCCAGGCTCGAGAAGGATTACGGGGAGGCCTTCAAGTGCCAAAGCGGTAGGACACTCATCGAGTCCTTCGGCACCTACTTTAATCTGTTCCTAAACGAGGAGTACATCGCCCTCCCCGAGCAGACAGGGAGAAAACTAAACGACAACGACGCCCTAGTTATATTACACCCTGTTAGCGGGGGATAGCGGAGATAAAACAGTTTTATCATTGCTAGGTGAATTGATGCCCGTTATCGGAGGTAGGGGGAGACATGGATCCACTTGAAAAAACGAGAATCGGGAAAACCGACCTACAAGTTACTCTTCTGGGGCTGGGCTGCTCGGGGTTAGCAAGGGCTGATACCACCAGGGAGGCCATCGAGACCTTCCGGACTGCCATGGAACAGGGGGTACGCTATATCGACACCGCCCCCCTTTACGGGCAGGGCAGGAGCGAGGCCCGCCTCGGAGAGGCACTCAAAGACTTTGACCGGGAAAAGATCGTTATCTCAACCAAAGTGGGGAGACTCCTCCGGTCCACAGATAACTACGAGAAGAGCCACGGATATACGCCAGTCCACAATTACACCCGTGGGGCCATTGTAGACTCATTGGAGAGTAGCCTAGGTCGTCTGGGAGTTGACTCTGTGGACATACTATACATTCATGACGCCGACAACCACTGGGACCAAGCGATAGGTGAGGGCTATCCTGCCCTAGCTGAGATGAGGGACGACGGGAAGATCAAGGCCATCGGAGCTGGGATGAACCAGTGGGAGATGGAGCTCCGATTCGCCCAGGAGGGAGAGTTCGACTGCTTCCTCTTAGCGGGTAGATATACCCTCTTGGAGCAGAAGGCTATCACAGAGTTCCTCCCCTACTGCGAGGAGAACCATATCAGCGTCGTCATAGGGGGACCCTACAACAGTGGGGTCCTTGCGAAGCCCGATGGGAGATATAATTACAAGGAGGTCCCCCCCGAGGTCTCAGCCAAGGTCGCGAGGCTCCAGGAGGTTTGCATTAAACACGGAGTTCCGATGAGAGCAGCCGCCCTCCAATTCGTGATGGCCCATCCTGCAGTGGCCTCGGTGATACCAGGAACCAAGTCACCCAGGCATCAGGAGGACAATTTTCGGATGATGAGTCACCCCATCCCCGGGGAGTTTTGGGAGGGACTCCGGGAGAAGGAACTGATCCATCCAGATGCTCCGGTTCCCCAGTAAGGTTGGAATTTCCATTTAATCTCCAGGGATTTCCCTGGTGTTTCTGGACAAAGTTATTACTTGACCACATATCTAGCACAATGTGCCGAGGAGAAAAAGAATGGCCAAGAAGATACTACATATAGGACTGGATGGGATGAACCGTCCCCTTCTCAAGAGGTTCATCGCAGAGGGGGCCCTGCCAACGTTTAAGCGCATGATAGAAAGGGGGACTCTCAATAGGCTGCTACCCTCCATCCCCGCGTGGACTCCCACCAACTGGGCAGCCCAGGTCACAGGCGCTGAGCCCGGAGTCCACGGGCTGGCGGGGTGGGAACGCAGGCAAAAGACCCAGCCCTGGGATGCACCCCGGATCCTTTCTTGGGAGACAACTGACTGGAGGGCTGAGACCATCTAGGAGGGTGCTGAGGAGGCGGGCCTCAAATCTATGATAACCTTTTACCCCGTTGCCACGTGGCCTACTCCAGTGGAATCCGGCTATGTCGTAGCCCCGGGATTCCGTGACCCCCCTTTTGTGGTCGCCGACCCCGTCCAGTTCTACTGCTCACTGTCTGGGATCGGTGTATCTGGGGAGGATCCCCTGATCCAAGAAAGTATTGACTTGACAGTGGACAGAGCTGAGGAGGGGCCGCCCCCCGGAAGCACGGTGCTCGAGTTGAAACCCTCCAAGTGTAGGCAATATGAGCCTCTCAAGGCCTGGACCAGCGTTCTACACTTCAAACTCATGGATGGGATGACTGACAACCGCTTAGAGCTCACGGTGCTCGCCTCCGAGGACGGGGGTTTAGAAAAGTTCATGATCTCTGAGCGAGGGGAAAATGGTGCCTTCCTTGCAGAGCTGGAGCTGGGCGAATGGACAGACTGGATGGTTCACGGCTTCGGTGAGGAAAATACCCGCGAGGGGAGCGTGAGATTCTACCTCCTCGAGGTCTCTCCTGGGGGCGGGAACTTCCGGTTCTGCCACTCACAAATCTATCCCATTCGGGGCTTCACATATCCTGAGGGGCTGAGCAAGGAGCTAGTAGAGGAGGTGGGTCCCTTCTTCGTGAAGAACTCAGTGAGCCCAATAGACGATCCTCAACTTGACGCCTTCCTCCTAGAGCATCTCTACCAAGGGTGCTGGATCGCCAAGGCTGCGGCCTATGTACAGGAGAAGTATGGATGGGATCTCCACTTCTGCCACTGGCACCTCTTTGATAACCTCAACCACCACTCAGTTAACCCTGCAGACCCGGAGGGCCCTAATTATAACATCTAGACCGGGATCTGGAACATAGAAGCCCAGAAGAGGGCCTACAAGATTGCGGATAAGGCCCTGGAGGAGTTCCTCGAACTGGCGGATGATGAAACCTATGTAATAGTGATATCAGACCACGGGATGATCCCAGCCCATCGCTGGTGCGATGTAGACGTCCTCCTTGCCAAGAAAGGTCTCTTGGTATTCAAGGAGAACGGGAGGGCGATCGACTTCGAGCATTCAAAAGTCTACACCCTGGCCACCCGGGGCTCCGAGATCTTCGTGAATCTGGAGGGCCGGGAGCCTATGGGGATTGTCCCTTCAGAAGATTATGAGGTCATTCAGGAGGCGGTCATAGATGCCCTTCTAGAGTGGAGGGACAGGATGACCGGGAAGCGGCCTATAGCTCTCGCTTTGAAGTTAAAAGACTCTCAAATCATCGGTTTCTGGGGGAGGAGCAGGGGGACGTGATCTTTACTTACAACGGTGGATTCGGCTGGGGGGCAGTCTATGAGCGGGGGGGTTCAGCGGAGCCCGTGATGAACCGTCAGAGCATCGGCCCTGGAAGAGGGGCGCTGCACGGGTCTATGATCCCCAGCACCGAGACCCCCCTCTTCACTAATATGGGCTGTATGATCATGACGGGGCCTGGGATCAAGGCTGGATACGAGAGAGACTGGAAACGGTATGGACTGATGCGGGAGATCGATATCGCCCCCACGTTAAGTCACGTCTTGGGGCTGAGGCCACCTAAACAGAATAACGGGGCGGTTCTACACGACATCTTCGAGGACCCGTATGAACTTCCTGGATAAGGCCCGGATTGGGAAGACTGACATTCATGTTACCCGACTTGGGCTGGGATGCTCAGGGCTCGCCCGATCTAGGACGGTCGAGCAAGCCGCCGAGACATTCCGGACTGCAATGGCGCAAGGGATAAACTACATCGATACGGCACCGCTTTACGGCCTGGGCTCCAGCGAGGAGAGGCTGGGTAGAGTACTCCCAGAGTTTGACAGGAGTCACATCGTCATCTCTACCAAGATAGGCAGGACATTATGCAACAGGAAACGGTTCGGCGGAGGCTCCTCGGTTGAATTGATATATGACTATACTCGAGATGGTGTCCGCGAATCCTTAGAGGGGAGCCTGGAGCGTATGGGTGTAGACTTTGTAAACATTCTTTTCATCCATGGCCCGGATAGTCATTACGGTCCAGCAATAGAAAATGCCTATCCCGCGCTCGCAGAGCTCCGAGATGACGGGGTTGTGAAGGCTATCGGAGCGGGAATGAACCAGTGGGAGATGGAACTAAAGTTCGCTCAGGAGGGGGAATTCGATTGCTTCCTTCTGGCAAACAGGTATACCCTGCTAGAGCAGGGGGCCATCACTGAGTTCCTTCCCTACTGTAAAAAAAACGACATTAGCGTCATCATCGGGGGCCCCTACAACAGTGGGGTCCTCGCGAACCCTGGAGAGGGGAGGTACGAGTACAGGGCTGCCCCTTCAGAGATAGTTGATAGAACGCTTAGGCTGAAGGGGATCTGCGAGAAATACGGTGTCCCCCTAAGGGCTGCTGCCCTCCAGTTTGTCTTAGCCCATCCTGCTGTGGCATCTGTCATCCCAGGCACGAAATCTCCCGAGCATCAGGAGGATAATTTCCGGATGATAGATCATCCCATCCCCGCGGATTTGTGGGGGGAGCTTAGAGAAGAGCAGTTGATCCGCCCCGAGGCGCCTACTCCTCGGTGAGATTCATCCGATCATGAGGTACTCTCTCGAGAAACCCTCTGTACAAGCATTTTAAACTTTGAACAGAGTAGATTGGTTTGTGTTATATTTTGGGTGAGGAGACAAAAATCAAAAAAGTTTCTCAAGAGACGATGGAGAAATTGAAAAAGATCTCTGCCACAACGGCCTGGGGCACCTTGGGTCGTGTAATGGGAAACCGGATGCTTAGGGACTCTTATCGTATGATGAACATGAGGCCTATTGATATTTCACGTACCATCTGCGGACCCGCGGTTACCGTGAGATATCTTGAGGTCGATCCCCTGAACCCAACAGCAGAGCACGAGTTTCTTATAGCAAACCACAAGAAAATGATGGTAGAGATGATGGAATCCCTCAGCGAGGGGGACGTCCTCATCCTCGCGGCCTGCGGCCACGGTGACTCTGGGGTGGCCGGTGAGGGAATGAACTACGGTTTCGAGGCCCATGGTGCCTCGGGGGTCCTAGTTGACGGAGGAGAGAGGGATGTCCCTGTACTGAGGACAGACATTACTATCCCTATTTACATGACGGGGCAAGCTACCCTCACCACGGCTGGATGGCACATCCACAAAGGCCGGCCCAGCGGGGTTCTCCCTCAAAACGTCAACGTTCTAGTGGAGTGTGATGGGGTCATCGTAAGGCCCGGGGATATAATCATAGGGGACGAAGGGGGCGTCCAGGTAATTCCCGTCGAGTATGCCGATAAGGTAGGAGAGATCGGTGCGGCCCTTGAGGAGATCGAGGAGCTCCAGAGGAGGCTCATCGAGAACGGTGAATATACCCACGGCCAGCCTATGGACGAGGAGACTCTAAAGAGGCATGGCCTCCTAGAGAAGTATAAGATGACCCGGGAAGCCCAGGTCTAATAAAAAATAGTGGAGTGCGGAGGTTTCTGCTCACATCATTAAAGATGTCCCAGGCTGCTTTCCGTAGACAGCCTCAATTATCCCCTTCATGTAGCCGATGGCATAGAATTTCCCCATTAACCGGTACCCTGAGTTGGGGGGAAGGGTTGCGTATCCCGCAGATCGAGCCTGGTGGTCTGGTCTCATGGGGCCGTCGTACCCGACGTCTTTTAAGGCTTGGATGTTTGCAATCAGATCTGATTGGCCGTCGTCGTGGAAAACTTCGGAGAATTTCGTGGCGACCCCCTTGATGTCCCTAAAGTGGACAAAGTTGATCTTCTTCCTCTTCCCAAAGTATCGAATCATAGCAGGCACGTCCTCTCCCATCTCGGCCCAGCAGCCCATACAGAAAGAAATGCCATTGTACTCACTATCTACCACCTCGGTGATGCGTTTGAACCCCTCGAAACTAGTGAATGGTCTCCCTATTCCCTTAAGTATGGGAACGGGGGGGTCGTCTGGGTGGACGGCCATCCTTACATCTGCCTCCTCACAAACGGGGATAACCCGCTCCACGAAATACTTCCAGTTGTCAAACATCTTCTCCTGGCTGATGACACCATGTTCTGTGAGGGGAGCGTTCTTCATGAGGTCCATATCGAAGCTGGTGACTCTGGCGTTTCCCCTAGTACGTGTCGTCATCGAAGTCCTTGTAGTCCCTATGGGGGTGAAGTTGTAGGTGATCCTGCGGAACCCCGCTGCCCCCATGTTTCTGATGGATGTACAAAAGTTCTCAATTTGCTTGTCCCTGCCCGGAAGCCCCAGCTTAACCAGATCTATTGGGGTTGCCGAGTCGATGATGGAGATCTTGAGACCAGCATCCTCAATACGCGTCCTCATCTTTAGCAGATTATCAAAAGACCAAACCTCCGGCCTGATTACCTGACTTACTTTTGGAGTGGAACTTCCATACATGAATCCCTCGTAGAGGTCGAGGGGGGGTTGACCGACTATCTCGTCGACCCCAAACTGCTTCGCCAATTTTAGGCGTTCGTCAGTCAAATCCTGCCCAATTTGAAGAGCTACTTTAATCATGCTAACTCACTAAGTATCTTCATACCTCAAACATATTTGAAATCTTGGCCTAGATGGAAACTTTCGCTTGTAAGCGATTAGTCTAGCGCTCGATCTCTAGGACCTCAAGGCGCCTGAAGATACTCCGGAGCTGGCGCCTCATAGAGGTGCGGTTCGGGCTGAGGCCTAGGTAGTCTGCAAAAGATGGGGTCGTTTTAATGATGGCGCTTCTTCCGTTCTTCTTCCTGGAAATGAGCCCCATATCCTCTAAGGCCCGAAGATGCTTGTATGCATGGCTCCCCCTGGCAGTCGCGACCTCCCTCTGCTCCACGGGCTGGTTGTACGCCACGTAGCTAAGGGTTCTCAACGGACCCGCAGTGAGTATAGGCTTTATAGAAAAACGGCGGGCCTGTTTGTTGAAGTTGGGCTTGAGCTGGAGGACAACCCTCTCCCCCGTTACCTTGGCAACTTCGAGGGGGCTCCCATCTTTCTCATAGGCCTCCGAGAGCTCCCGAATCAAAGAGATAGCCTCCATCTCTGAACCGAGCCTTAAGTAAGCTACTAGGGAGGTCAATGAGACGGGACGACTGGAGGCATACAGGATCGCCTCGAGTTCGGCCACCTTCTCATTCATCTCCTTCACCAGACATCCCCTTTAAAACTAAATATTTAACGTGGCTTCGATTAATAACCTATACGCCCGCTTCCTGCCTAGATCAGTTTCCCGATATCGGTCCTGTAGAAGAGGTCTCCTCTAATCCCGGGTATATCCCGATACACTTTTTCCCTTGCCTCCTCTACTGTATCGCCTTTCGCTAGGAGAGCAATAGCGCGGCTCCCTGTTGTCCTTACCGCTCCGGTTTCCTCATGAACAGAAGCGTAATAGGTCTCAGAGTCACTGAGGGCAGTGATAGACAAATCGCGTCCCAGCTTCGGTTCAGTAGGGTAGCCTTCAGGGACCATGTAGACGCATACGGTAGCCTTCCGCTCAAAGGATGGTTTACGGAGTTTTCCATCAATTATCTCCCAGCCAATATCAAGGAGGGGATCCTCGAGGAGGGAGAGGACGTTCATGGCCTCTGGGTCCCCGAACCTGCAGTTGTACTCGATGAGGTAGACGCCCCGGTCGGTCTCCATGAAGCCTCCGTAGAGGGTCCCCTTGAAGGCTATACCAGTCCCCGTGAGCTTTTTGACCGTCTCCTCCATGATCCTGGTGCCTTTTTTGACGCTCTCGTCGCTGATCATGGGAAGGTCGTGGTCGGGGCAGCTGTAGCTTCCCATGCTGCCCGTGTTGGGGCCAGTGTCTCCGTTATAGGCCCTTTTGTAGTCCCTGACGAGGGGCATGACCTCGACATTACTCCCGTCAGTGAAGGCCTGGAGGGTGAACTCATTCCCGGAGAGCTTCTCCTCAAGTACGATGAGCCCGTCCTCCCGTATCCTTTCCATGGCGTAGTCCACGACTTCCAAGGCCCCATGGAGATGCTCTCCGGTAATCTTGACCCCCTTCCCCCCGGTTAGCCCATCGGGCTTCACCGCGATATCAGGATAACTAGAAAGGAAATCCTTTACCTGGGACTTATTTCTGCACACTGCGTACATAGGATTCCCGGCGATCCCTGACTTCTCTAGGAACTCCCGTGTGAAGGCTTTGCTCCATTCAAGCCTTGCCGCTGCCCTAGTTGGACCAACAACTGGGATCTCCCTCTCGTTCAGGACGTCTGTCACTCCCGCAGCGAGTGGGGCTTCCGGCCCTATGAACGCTAAGTCAACATCCGTGAACTGCGCGTAGAGCCCTATGTTGTTGATGTCCATTATTACCGACTTCTTGGAGAGCCCAGCTATGCCAGGGTTTCTGCGTGCCATGGCTGAGTAGAGTTCCACACCGCTCTCTACGAGGGCTTTCGCGATTGCGTGCTCCCTAGCCCCGTTCCCAACGATTAGTACTTTCACAATGTTCGACCATCCATTTTTTTTGGTTTTTAGAGGGATTCCACCTTGAATAGGGAAGACAAGTGGAAAAGGTTTGTTGAAAGGTCTATCCTATGTAGCAGGCTAGGGGATTGAAACGCTTCGCGCGCGACCATGTGGGAATCGTGGTTCTGTCTCTCAGATCTCCGATCAATCGAGGCTCACTCGTGCGTAAAATATACGAAAAGGGTCTATTTTATACGAGAGTTTCACTCAATGCCTGCATATTTTCCTCTACTTGTATATGCTAAACTCAAGGATTTCCCAATTGCATGATAAGTCCTGTTACCTGGGCTATATACAAAAGGGTTGATGGCCTCGATATCAGGCACGTTCCGATCCGTTACAGCGGCATCCTCCGCCTTGACGTCAATTATCTCACCTATAAACTGAGTGTGCAGACCAATCTCTAGCGAATGGATGACCTTGCACTCGAGGACAAGGGGGAACTCGGCTATGTATGGCGCGTCGACTAACACGCTTCTCACGGAGGTCAATTTTGTAACAGCGAATTTGTCAACATCCCTACCTGAAGCCGTCCCAATGAAGTCCACCTTCTCTACGTCCTCCTCCCTCGGGATATTTATCGTGAAAGCCTGCCGCTCCACGATGTTCCCGTAACTATAGGTAGCCTTCCTGAGGGAAATATTTACACAGGGAGGGCGAGAGCAACAGACACCTCCCCAGGCCGCTGTCATAACGTTTGGCTTTCCTTCTCTATCGAAAGTTCCTACCACCCATACCGGGGTGGGTATCGCGAGGACCTTAGCTCCGAGAGATTTCATGTTATAGCGTGGAGCATATACAGTAATTAATATCTTTTTAGAACTCCTTGCAGGAGTTAAAATAAGGGATCGTCCTGCACATACGATCTTCCGAGGATGACCGCCAACTCAGCTTTGTGCAGCTCTTTTCCGAGGTATGCTGCGTGGTTAAGGTCCCCCACTAGTTTTTCCCTAATGATTGTTTGGTAGACCTCCCGGGCGTTCCTCCCCCTCACAGCCACGTCCGGGCTCCCGCATCCGTCGAAATGGATAGCAACAATGTTGTCGTTTGTTCTGTCCACGAGAATCCTATACCATCCGAGCCGGTCTATAGCTCCGTCTTCCTCAGGCATTGCTTGGATCACCTTGGCTCCCCTAGATAATCTCTCTTGATACTCTGGCTCTCTCCATTTCTTCTCCTTGAGAACTAGCGCGTCTATTCCGAGGTCCTTGGGTGGAGTCCCTCTCCGTTTGGCTAGGTACATCATCTTCGCGGATCGGGAGGTTTCCCTTACACTCCCCTTGGCCTTAGTACTATGCTCCGGGATGAAGAGGAGTTGGGCTCCGACCTCCGCTGCCAAGGCAGCCAGAATTCCGTTTACCCCAGTGGAGTCGACGTCAATTAACTCGGTTACATTTCCAAGACCGTACAGAACGGGAGTGCTCTTATCCAGGTCCCTAAAGAGCTTGTATGCCATCAGAGACTCGAGTAAGCCCGGTTTGATAACTGGCTCGAGCACTGGGTCTGCAATAATTTTCTCAATTCCTAACTCAGTTGCCCTCTTGATGTTTGCAATTAATAATGCCACCCTCTCGTTTGCACCTCGGGGGATGAATCCATTTCTCATGTTAGAGGGGAGCACCACCACAGGGACGTTTAAGACATAGGGTGCAACCTCCTCTAGGGTACCTGCGTCGACGCTGAGCACTAGATCGGCGCCGGCGTCCACAGCTGCCTCTATCTCGAGTGGATCCAACGTATCGATGCTGACTGGGAGGTCGATGACGGATTTGACTTCCTCCACAATGGTCTGGGCGGACTCTGGGCTTGATTGCCCAGCGATCATTCCAATATCCACGATGTCGGCTCCCTCACGCTGGTAGTATCTGGCCCTTTCGGTGACTTTTTCGAGTTCTAGAGTTGGAGCGTTGACGATCTCAGCAATTATCCGCATTGGAAATGAGGCACCTATTGGCACCTGGTGCCCGTTACTACCGATGAGAAGGCCCCCATGTTCTTTCAGAAGAGAGCGCCAATTCTCCTCATCTCTCCTGATCTCAGTGATCGCTCTCTCGCTCTGTGCATCAACTAGGCGCTCTGTCGCTGACACTGTTTTTGAAAGTTCTATTCTATCGAGAAGCCCAAGGAGGAGGGATATATCATTCATGTTGGATGGACCCTTGAAAGTGGGAATACCCGTTGCTTTCTCCACCAAGGTAACATCCCCTCTGACTGTTCCGGGGAGGAGAATGAGATCGTAATCTTTCACGCTCTCCCTGGCCAAGTTCCGGGTAGCGAACTGCGGGGTAATAAATGCTGCGACCGATACCGGGAGAGAGAAGACATCAACATCAAACCCCGAATCAGCGACGTTCCGTGACACAGTATCGAAAGCGAGTCTCCCTGTGACCACGAGAATCTTCACGGTTTCAAGTCGACTCCAACAATTATTTTAGATACTCGTTCTGGAGACACTGGCCCCATGATTATTTGGTCGAGCGATGAAAGCTCTACCTTTTCTCTTATCCTGGTTGAGAAACTTTTCTAGACCTATGCAAATTTTTTGTGCCTGTCCTTCACTTTCGGATAAGCCGTAAAAAGCTGGACCCCATGAGCTCTGCCCTTGCCCGAGGGATCCTCTATCAGCAAGAAATGCGATGCCCCTCTCAATTATCGGGTGTGTAAAACATCCTCCTTGGATCTCGGCCCAGAATTGACCAAACTTAAAGTCAACGCTCGTTATCGCCTTCCCGAATGAGACAATGTCCTCCTCGATAATCGCGGGGATCATCTGCATGAGAATTATTCTTGAAATCTCTGCTGTGAGCGTTGTTGGGGGTGGGTTGAGTTTATTGAATGCGTTTTTCTCGGAAGAACCGCTTTTCTTGGTTGGAATCGATGGCACCCCAATGACAAATCGCCAGTTATCTGGAAAATCTGCACGGAAAAAAAGGGGGGGGATACTCCTCGTATCACCAACCTTGTGACCGGCGTCTACGTTAAATCCCCCGTGTTTAAACGCAAATGTCCCAATTCCTGATCTCCTTGAACGATCCAGCTTCAACGCTATCTCTTCAACTGTCGAGTGAAGACCGTATAGTTCCGAAATGGCAGTTCCGACTGCGAGGGCTAGCTGAGTCCCTGATCCAAAACCAGAATGCTCCATAATATCCGAGAGTAACTCAATCGATACACCGCCACTGATCCCTGACCTGGCAAGGATAGTCTCCGCAAAAGACTTTATCCTGTCTGCTCTAGATCCTTTTACCTCGACACTGGAAGCAGCCTTCGCTTTGAGGATGATGTTAGGGTTATCAATAGTAACTCCGACGCTACCGTGAATTCTTCCGAGGTCACCTCTCAAATCGATCATGCAGAAATGTAGCCTTGAAGGCGTCTTGACCGTGACTTCTATACCTTTCCCTTCCACGTGACTATCATCTTTTCAATCTCTCTAATTACTTTGATTTCAACCGAATCGGACGCTGAAACCCTCCAAACCACATCCTTACACTCGGCGAAAGATTTAATCAACCTTTCCACATCACCCATCCTTCTCTCTTTTAAGAAGACCTCTATGCGTGTGGCGTGTATGATGGCCTCAATAGCCTCTGCTTTTCCTCGAGAAAAGGAACGCGGCATCATTTTTTTAACCTCAATACCTTTTACTTGACATGTGAAATTCGCTTGAATCCTGGAGATGTCCCTGCCTCTTGAGGTGTCTACGAAGATGTGAGCGACTGATGTTATAATCCTCATTTCTTTATCGATTACTGGTTCATGTAATCCATCGATCGATTTACCCCGGAACGCCGTCACAAAGAAAAGCCCCGGGTTATCTGTTACATTAATGCACGCATTTGAATTATCAATAAGATTCGTAAAGGTTGAGCTCGACTTGTACGGTCTAAGCTCTAAAGTTTCGTCACTTGTTCTGCGGATCCCCATCGGAGCTGCGTTGAAAAATCCATCAGGGCTCACTGTAGTTAGAATAGTTTCGCTGATTCCCCCCCTATAAAAGCCCATCACGTCGAGAAGCCTCCTAAACCCCGATCTTGTCATTACCGTCAATCAACACCGACGATGGAATTAACCTAAAAATGTTCAGAAAAAGGTATCCCTCTTGCCCATTGGAATCAAGTAATCCCCTTTCCTTCCGAGGATTACCCTAAACGACTTTTCACCTCTTGTTACTACCTCCTCCAAGGTGCCTTTCGCCTCTACGAGATCTCCCTTTTTTGCCTGCTCAGTAAATTTACCTCTATAGCTAAAAAGTTGAGAAGCGATTGGCAATCCCTTTGAATCCAGATACTTACAATCTTCTATCAGATAACTGCAAGGAGCGTATATCGCGTCATTATCCTCTGTGATCCTAGCCTTTAGTTTAACAACCCCTAGAGGTCTCGAATGGTCTTCGATTTCTACCTCCTGGGGTAGTTTCAAGAGCCTTAAAAAATAATCAATGCCGTCCACTCTTCCGTGAAGGACCTTCTGAATCTCCAATGAACCTAACTCTTTTAAATTGAGTTCGGAATCTGCCCAACGAGATAATACCACATCCGCTACATTCTCCTCGTTATATGCAGCGATCCATCTCGTTTCTTTCCTCAGTTCTTTGAGACTTTCGTATACTTTCTTACCGTTTTCCCTTCCATAAACAACGATATCTATATCTGAATCTGATCCAGCGAGATTAATCAATAAGGAACCTAAAATACCCAACGTTTTAATGTCAATTCCTTTACTTTGCAAGGCCATTATGAGCTTGGCAATTTTCTCTTGGAGGTGGCTTTCTGGCTTTTCCGTAATTTCCCTCAGTTTCTTTCGGGGATCATAAATTTTGAATATATATTTGCTTGGAACTGATTGGAGGGTAAGGGACAACTTCTCGATATGATTTAGGTAATGGGGAAAATTCTGCCTGAGAAGCTTTTCTGTATGCTCAATATCATAGAGCCTATCATACCTTCGGCCGTCCCTCATTCTTTCTCCTTTTGGCTTCGGCAAGTACCTGAGGTAGGCAATTGTGAGCCCCGGGGGATGATGGACGCCCTTTACTGCGAAAAGAAGGCCTTCAATTGTTTCTATATAGTCGCCTTCTAATCGCTTCGTTTCGTCGATATCCACGATCATCTAGCCCCGTCAATACATGGTGGGGTTCTTATAAGCGAATTCTGAGAAGATTGACTTGAGACATTAATGGAGAGAGCCAAGATAGGCGATTACGTGAGCAGATGCGCTAGCTTAGCCACTTTGATGGAGGTATCTGCATATCCCAAGCCCGGAAATGTTCATCGGACGCGAGACTTCCCTGAAACTCGTTTTGAGCACTTCCTCGCAGGTGGTGTCGCTCTTGGTCCTGAGATGCGCGAACTTGCCCTAAGGGGCCAAAATGCAATTTCAGGCACTCTAGATTGGGAGCATATTAATCTCGGAAGATCTGTCCTGAATGCCGTGGATGAATCTCTTAAGTGGCAAGGGGGTGGAAACGTAAACTTGGGTGTCCTTCTGCTCTTCTCTCCCATTGCAGCTGCAGCCGGAGCAACACTTTATGAATCTTTGAGCATCGATGCTATGGACCTAAGAAAAAATCTAGAAAAGGTTGTTAAAGCCGCATCTCCTGTTGACACGGTTGCTATCTACAAGGCCATCCAGCTCGCGATGAGAAGTGAAAACCTGGGGGACGTAGTGGAGCTCGACGTCACAGATAGGCATTCTCTTATAAGAATCGATGATGAGGGGCTTTCTCCACTTGATATCTTCGAGAAATGTGCTAAAAGAGATTCCATATGCTCCGAATGGATAACAATATTCCAGATAACATTTGGAGTTGGCCTTCCCAAACTAAAGACCGCCCTTAACAGGGCTTCACTAAACGATGCGATCATTGACACATTCATGCACATCCTCTCCAAATATCCGGATTCCTTGATAATCCGAAAGTCTGGTATAACAAAAGCGGTGGATGTCAGCAAACAAGCCACAAAGATTCTCAAGGCAGGAGAGGTTAATATTGTTAAAGGAAAAAAACTCCTATGGGACTTTGATAATGAACTTCATGAATCAGAAGGCGGTCTGAATCCTGGGACGACTGCAGACCTTACCGCTGCATCGCTCTTTGTTTTGCTTCTAGAAGGCTGGAGACCCTAGTTTTTTATAAAATCTAGGATTTTTTTAAAGCATCGATGGACTTTAAACTTTCGTTGGAAAAATCGTAAGACATTTCGGATATCTCTCTCTAGAATGTTTTCTGCATTCGGATGGTCGACTTCTATTGCCTGTGGCCAGTCAATCAATAAAACTCTGCTATCTTTTTGAACAATGATATTGTATTCGCTTAGGTCCGCATGTATTAATCCTATTCTGAATGTTGCCCTAACGTTTTCAAGTATGTCTTCGAGGAAGCTACTCGGATCGTCGAGTCTAGAAACGTCATTTAGGTTATAGCCGTCTATAAACTCCATCACAATTACATGCCGGTTCTGATGAATGGGCTGGGGAGTCGAGACGCTCCCGTTATGAACACGAGTTTGGACGCTAAACTCTTTTTTCGCCGCCAACCGAGACTGATAGTGCCAAGACGTGTATCCTCGTCGCTTAATGTAGTCTCTCCGCCTTCTTGTCTCCCTGAAGCTAGTTCTTCCGAGCCTATGAAACTTCAGGGCAACCCGTTTCCCTTTATCGGTGATTGCATCAAGGATGTCCGACTCTTTACCCACCCCGATTTGCCGACCTAAAGAATTGAGAATATTCATCTTTGCCAGAGCGTTCAAGGCTAAAAGATCATACCCCGAATAATTTAGGATGTATCCGTGATATGGATCAAAGCTCCGCCAGATGAGGTCTTTTTTGTTAAGCGCTCTCAAACTGAACTCGACATCTCTATCGGGCATCTTTGTATACTTCAGGAGTTGCGTCATTGGGACAATGCTGTAATTAGCCATGCCCCGCTCCACAGCTTGGAGTACCATCCACTCTTCCGGTTCAAGCTTCAGGAGCAACCTTGCCGCCTTCTCGGCTGAAGACATCTATATCTAATACTTATGGAATGTTAAATAATGATTCTAACAGAGGTAAGGCTCACTTGACCTAACTAACCTACAGGCATCTAGGAAAATCAAAGTAACCTGAATACAACATTCCCGATTTAATCTACAGCGCACCAAATCCTCTCTCAGGGTAAACCTCATACGTTTCATGCACGCGTGATGCACAAAATCACCAAGACCAATTTTGTTGTACCATCCCCCTTCATCGCCAAGGATCATGGGTATGTGAGCATGGCATCATCGCCGCTCATATAAGTGAAACGCACTGAGAACTGTTAACCATCTTCATTCAAATTTTCAAGTGATCGAAAGACTATAACCTTCCTTTGCTCATAATATTTGCCGGTCTTCCCTTCTTAAATCTAATAACCGCGTTGAGAGACACAATAAATATTTATCACGCTTTATTTGGAAGACATATAAATCTCCCCACATCTCGTGCAGAATCTACAGGCCGTGTCGCCGTCTTGGATTTCGCACCACTGGAGAAAGACATTCTTCCTCTGTAGAATGGTAGTTCCTCCACAAGAGGGGCAGTTAGGGGAGGGGGATTCAGTTACACCAACAACAACCAATTTCGACATCTCCAACTCTTCAAATGACGCATTTTATTAACGGCGTTAACATACCATTAACATCGTCGTAGGCTTGTTAACAGCGTTAAATATTAAAATGTTTTGATCCCTCACAAAAAAATGACCGATAGGATATATGATCACTTGAAAACCGCCTCATCCTCAACAGCAACCAACCGAACCCGTATCCCCCCATAATCTACACCTACACCTAGGCCCAAGAAGAGAAGACCCTCAGGCGCGCCACTGATGACACCTGAGGCAAAGAAAATTCCAACGATCCACTCTGGATGATTCAATAGTCATTCGATATCAAAACCCCATTCGTGCGCGTAACTCCAAACCCAAAACCCCCCAACCTATCAAATAGGGCCGTTCAAAAACAATCTATCTACAAACATAATCATCGGCGTAATCGGAATAAAAATCCAACTATCGGCGCCGGAACCCATTCGCTGTTTTCGTCCCCCAACCTGGAGCCCGGATCCTTGCGGAGGCTCCGAATCCACATGATGAGCACGACTTGTTCCGGAGATGATAAGACCTGCTTCCACACCTACGGCATCGTATATGGACACGCTTACCATGATGGAGTGCATGCTTAGTTGGCAACGGAGACTCCTCATACCACCGGAGGGGGAGAGATCATGATCACATTATCCCCCCGCAACACTATGGTTCCCAGATCTAATTCAGCAGAAGGATCGCTTACATCCACCGCCTCCTTTAAAACTAGGTTAACGTGCTGATCAAAGCCTTCCAGAATACCCCGGAGAGTTCTGCCACCGCGCAACTGAATCAAAATAGTTCTACCCAAACTCGAGTCTAGAACCTGCGTAATCATCTCAGCCAAATCATCACATCAAAGATATTAAAACCCAAAATCCGCCGATAGAGTAATACCGACATACTACAATACGAATTTAAAGGTTTTTATAATCACCGTAAGTAACTGATACCCTCCTAAATCTCTCGAAACACTGCAATAACATTTATTAACAGGCTATCTGCAAGCTATGTAGCCTCTATCAGGTTTGGATGGCTTTTAACCGAATGAAGGACGCCGAGAGAGGGGGAAAAAAAGTTAGACCGGATGACGTATCCCCCTAAACAACACAAAAACCATCCAGTCTAAGTTAAAGGTGGAGAGAGAGAATGTTACTATCAGATCAAGATCATTGGGACGTAATGAAGTCCTTCTTTACTGAGGAAGGGCTTGTAAAGCAGCACCTGGATAGCTACAACGATTTCGTCAATAATACGCTTCAACATATTATAGATGAGATCAAAGGCATCAAAATTGAGACGTCTGAACACACCTATGATATAAAATTCGGCACAATCGGGCTCAATCCCCCCCGGATTGTAGAGGTGGATGGCACCGTCCGTAGCGTCTACCCTCGCGAGACCCGTATCCGTAACCTAACCTACTCAGCCCCACTCTATCTCGATATATTCCTTGACGGCCGAGATGAAAGGGTTAACATAGGGAACCTTCCCATCATGGTCAAATCCAACCTCTGCCTCCTCTCCAAGCATACCCCGGATGAACTCATCAGCATCGGCGAGGACCCTACAGAGGTCGGAGGATATTTCATAATCAACGGATCTGAACGGGTCATCGTTAGCCTTGAAGACCTCGCCCCTAACCGGATTCTCATAGAATCAGATAATCGTGGCTCTAAACCAGTCTATAGGGGTAAAGTTTTCTCAACAACAGTAGGATTCAGGGCCCGCATCGAAATGGCCCTTAAAGCCAAGGGCGAGATAGTCATCAGTATTCCTGGAGTCCCTGTACCTGTACCCTTCGTCGTACTTATGAGAGCTCTCGGCGTCGAAACAGACCGAAATATCGCGGAGATGGTGGACCTCGACCCCGAGATCCTTAATGAGCTTGAGAAAAGCTTTGTCGATGCCACAGACGTCCAAACAATAGAGGATGCCATACTATTCATTGGCAATAGAGTTGCATTTGGACAGGTCCGAGAATTCAGGCTTAAAAGAGCAGAGACAATAGTAGATCGAAATCTCCTCCCCCACATCGGAAGGGACCCTACAGATCGCCTCGACAAAGCCATATTCTTAGGCGAGATGGCCTCTCGAATTATAGAGCTCAAATTTGGAAGGAGAGTGGAAGACGATAAAGACCACCTAAAAAACAAGAGGACTAAACTCGCGGGGCCCCTCCTAGCCGAGTTATTCAGGAGCGCATTCTGGGGTCTATACAGGGACATGCGCTACCAGTTTCGCAGGATGAGCACACGCAGAAAAGGAGTCCAAATCAGCGCAGCCATTAGACCTGGCATAATCAGTAGTAGGGTGCAACACGCCCTTGCTACAGGCAACTGGCGCAGGGGCCGCGTTGGCATGACCCAACTCCTCGACAGGACCAACACACTGGCAACCCTCAGCCATTTACGTCGTCTCCAAAGCCCCCTAAGCCGGAGCCAGCCTAACTTTGAGGCCAGAGACCTTCACTCGACGCATTGGGGTCGGCTCTGTCCAAATGAGACCCCCGAGGGAGCCAATTGTGGTCTCGTCAAGAACCTGGCCCTTATGGCTAGCATCTCAGTCGGGACCGATCTTGAGAAGATAAAGCGAACACTCCTCTATCTAGGGGTTACTCCCGCAAAAGATGCAGATAAGAAATTCCCCCAGGAGGAAGCCAAGCTGTTTGTAGAGGGGTATCTACTTGGATATTCTGTCCTCCCCAACCAACTTGTTGACACCGTCAGGGAGATGAGATTGAGAGGAGAGATCAGCGGAGAGATGAACATCGCTTTCTACCCGAATCATAACGAGATCTATGTCAACTGCGACGAGGGTCGCATTAGGAGACCACTCATCCTCGTGAGAGAGGGAAAACCCCTCTTAAAGGCTAGGCACGTTCGTAACATCCGGCAAGGTCGCTGGCAGTGGAGCGACCTCATCAAAGAAGGCATCATAGAGTACATCGATGCCGAAGAAGAGGAAAACGCTTTCATCGCTACTGATAATACCGAGGTCTCTGAGGAGCACACCCACATGGAGATCTGCATCTATTCTATCCTTGGCGTCACGGCATCCATCATACCATTCCCCGAGCACAACCAGTCCCCCAGGAACACTTACCAAGCCGCCATGGCTAAGCAGGCTCCCGGGATGTATGCCCTTAATTTTAAGGACCGGGCGGATACAAGAGGTCACATCCTCCACTACCCGCAGATGCCCCTCGCCCAGACCAGGCCTATGGAAATTATGGGATTCAACGACCGCCCTGCGGGTCAGAACTATGTCGTAGCGGTCCTCAGCTCCAACGGATACAATATGGAAGACGCCATTATTTTCAATAAATCCAGTATCGAAAGGGGCCTGGGTCACAGCAGCTTTTATCGTATCTACAAGGCCATTTGTAAACAATACCTTGGCGGAGCAAAGGACAGACTTACCCTCCCTGAGGCAGGCATAAGAGGCTACCACGGAGCTGAATCCTATAGGATGCTTGAGGAGGACGGCCTCATCTCCACCGAGGCCCAAGTAAGAGGAGGCGATATCCTCATCGGCAAGACGAGCCCTCCCAGATTCAGCGAGGAATACAGAGGCTTCGAGGTCCGAGGGCCCAAACTAAGGGACACAAGCATCGCTGTTAGACCTACGGAACAAGGAGTTGTCGACACTGTATTCGTCACGAAAAACATTGAGGGTAGCTATCTTATTAAGGCCAAAGTCAGGAGCCATAGAATCCCGGAGCTCGGAGATAAATTTGTCTCCCGCCACGGCCAGAAGGGAGTCATAGGTATGGTGATCCCCCAAGAGGATATGCCCTTCAGCGCTCACGGAATCGTCCCCGACATCATAATAAACCCACACGCATTCCCAAGTCGAATGACAGTAGGTCAATTCCTCGAATCCGTGGCGGGTAAAGCAGCAGCCTTAAAGGGAGAGATGGTGGACGGCACGCCTTTTATCAACGAACCCCTTGAAAGTATATCAGAGACCCTTAGAAAGCTCGGCCTCGAGCCTGGAGGCCGAGAACTTATGTACGACGGTCAGAGTGGGCGCATGTTTGATTCCCATATATACGTCGGCCTCACGTTCTACCAAAAGCTCCACCATATGGTGGTCGACAAGATCCACGCCAGAGCCCGAGGCCAAGTCCAGATGCTCACACGCCAGCCCACTGAAGGTAGAGCTAGGGGGGGAGGTCTTAGATTCGGAGAGATGGAACGGGACTGCCTCGTAGGCCACGGAACTGCAATGCTCCTCAAGGATAGACTTCTCGAGGAATCAGATTCCTATACTATATATATCTGCGAACGCTGCGGAAAACTTGCCTTTTACGACATCAGGCAGAGGAAATACATCTGCCCCATATGTGAAGGAAAAGGACAAGTTGAGCCCGTGGTCGTCTCCTACGCATTTAAGCTTCTCCTTCAGGAGCTCCAGAGCCTCTGTTTGTCACCTACCCTGGAGCTGGCCAAAGAGGTTGGATGAAAATGTCCAAGATCATAGATGCAGTCAAATTCGGGGTTCTCCCTCCTGACGAGATCCGCCGCCTTAGCGTGGTAGAGACCAACACATCTGATACTTACGACGAGGACGGTGGATCCATCGCAGGCGGCCTCATGGACCAGAGACTCGGTACCCTGGAACCTAGGCAACGTTGCAGAACCTGCGGAAATATTTCAATAAACTGTCCTGGCCACTATGGCCATATCGAGCTGGCAGTCCCAGTGATTCACGTTGAGTTCGCCAAGCACATCTACAAGCTCCTCTCCACGACCTGTAGGAGCTGCGGACGTGTCCTACTAACCCCAGAGAAGAACGAGGAATACCAGGAACTCCGTAACAAGGAGAGCGAACTATACGGGAAAGTAAGTGTTGAAACATCAAAAGATATAATTAAGCAAGCTAAAAAGTTTAAAAAATTCAAGGACTGTCCGGTCTGTGGGATGACTCAGTCCAACGTTAAATTCCAAAAGCCTACAAGCTTCTTAGAGATTGAGGAGGAGAAATTCAATACAGGCGACGAATCTCTCATGGAGGAAATCAGTCGCAGACTAACCCCTAACATGATCAGAGAATGGTTTGAGAGAATCCCCAACGATGACTTAAAGCTTTTAGACTTTGATCCAGACGTAGCACGCCCTGAATGGATGATCCTTCAAGTACTACCCGTTCCACCCGTGGACGTGAGACCTAGCATCATCCTTGAATCTGGCATCAGGGCTGAGGACGATCTAACCCATAAGCTCGTCGATATCATCAGGATAAATCAAAGGCTCAAAGAGAACATCGAGGCGGGAGCCCCTACGCTCATCATAGAGGACCTATCGGAGCTTCTCCAATATCATATCACAACTTACTTCAACAACGAGGTCTCTGGAATCCCCCCAGCACGTCACAGGAGCGGACGTACACTAAAGAGTCTGGCTCAGAGACTCAAGGGAAAAGAGGGGCGATTCAGAGGAAACCTCTCAGGTAAGAGGGTCGACTATTCCGCCCGCACGGTCATCTCCCCAGATCCCAACCTTGACATTAACGAGGTTGGAGTACCAGTACACATCGCGACACGGCTCACTGTTCCAGATATAGTCACTGAGAGAAACATCGATGAGATGAGACAACTCATCAAAAACGGCCCCTCCAAGCACCCGGGCGCCCTGTATATCATTAGGCCCGATGGGAAACGGATACGACTAGAGTTTGTAGCAGATAAGAAACTCGTAGCCGAGTCTATCGAGCCAGGCTTTGTCATAGAACGCCACCTAAAGGAAGGCGATATCGCCTTATTCAACCGGCAGCCCAGCCTCCATAGGATGAGCATCATGGCCCACAAGGTCAAGGTATTCCCCTACAGGACTTTTAGAATGCACCTTACCGTCTGCCCGCCCTATAACGCCGACTTCGACGGCGATGAGATGAACCTACATATTCCCCAGAGCAAGGAAGCTCAGACTGAAGCTAGGCTTTTGATGCAGGTGCAGGATCAGATTCTCTCCCCTAGGTACGGGGCACCCATCATCGGAGCAACCAAGGACTTCCTCACCGGGGCATACCTCCTGACAAGGAAAGAGACAATTCTCACTCAAAACGAAGTCGGGAAGCTCCTCGCAGCCACGAACTATGTGGGGCCTGAGCCTGAACCAATGATCAAAGAGCCTGAGCCTCTATGGTCCGGAAAAGACATATTCAGTTTGTTTATACCCACTGACTTTAACTTTACGACCAGAGCAAACATCTGTATTCACCACACTGATTGTTCGAAAGAAGACTGTCAACATGATGCATATGTCACGATAAGGAATGGGCAGATCAAGACAGGTGTCATCGATACAAACACAATTGGCGCTGAGAGGGCAGAGACCATCTTCCATAGGATTATCAAGGACTATGGGACAGAAGCAGGTCACGACTTCCTCAACAACGTCACGAATCTCATCAACAAATTCCTAATGTTTAGGGGATTCACCTATTCAGTTGATGAACTCGTCATCGGACCAAATGAAAGAACCGAAATCAACAGAGTTATGAGAAAGATGGAGAGGAACGTCGATAAACTCATTGACGAACTCAGCTCAGGGGAGTTGGAACGCCTTCCTGGCCAAAACCTTCAAGAGACTTTCGAGATCCAGGTGATGAGTGAACTCGCCAAAGCGAGAGATAAGGCAGGCGAGACTGTCGAATCAGGCCTTGGGATGAAGAACTCCGGCATTGTGATGGCACGAAGCGGGGCGAGAGGGTCAAGCCTCAACATTGGCCAGATGATGGGGAGCGTGGGACAACAAGCTATTCGTGGGAAACGAATCATGAGAGGTTATAGGAATAGGACTCTTGCCCATTTCAGAGAACACGATCCAGCTCCCAGAGCGCGAGGGTTTATCTATAACTGCTACAGGGATGGCCTCGATCCCATCGAGTTTTTCTTCCACTCCATGGGAGGTAGAGAGGGACTGGTTGACACTGCAGTCCGAACACAACAAAGCGGATACATGCAGCGCAGGCTCATCAATGCCTTGGAGCACCTCAGGGTTGAATATGACGGCACCGTTAGGACATCTTCGGGGAAGATAGTCCAGTTCACATACGGCGAGGACGGCGTGGACCCGGCCAAGAGCGACCACGGAAAAGCAGTCGATGTCGAGAATTTAATAGAGAGGGTAAAGATAGCAATCCCAAAGGGTAGATCAGCCTCAGAAAAGTATATTACAGGAAAGCTAGAGGAAAACTCTAAAGCGCTCACCCCACACCTAGTCAACAAACTCCGGGATAATCTCGTTCCATTAAAGATGTCTAAGCAGGGCGTAGACACCGTTATTGATACTGTCGTTCAAAGCTATGATTTTAGCCTCGTGGAGCCGGGGGAAGCTGTAGGAACTATTGCTGCTCAGTCCATCGGAGAACCCGGCACTCAGATGACACTCCGGACGTTTCACTATGCAGGTGTAGCGGAGCTCAACGTCACACTAGGACTACCAAGGCTCATAGAGCTTGTGGATGCCAGGAGACAGCCCTCAACACCTGTCATGAATATATACCTTGACTCAAAGCATAAGAGGAGTAAGTCTAAAACAAGAGAGGTTGCGGAGAAGCTAACTTTCATAAAACTTGACGATATCATTGATGTGCTCAACGTCGATCTGAATGACGATGCCATCAAATTTTCAGTGTCACCGGAGTTCATGGAGAACCTGAATGTAAATATTACTGAAGTTGAGAAAGCTCTCCTCCTGAAGTTCGAAAAGATCGATGGTGACTTGTTCCGAATAGAACTCTCAGAAGAGAAAAATAAGAACCCTGAGAAATTAGTTAAAAAGATAATAGAGACACCCATTAGGGGACTTTCAGAGATTAACCGAGTATTAACGACCTATGAAAACGGAGAATGGGTCATCAGGACAGACGGATCAAATCTCGAGGGAGTCCTCAATATCGAGGGCGTTGACCCTACTAGGACGACGACAAATGACATCCATGAGATAGCAAGAATACTGGGGATCGAGGCGGCCAGGAACGCCCTCATCAAAGAGGCTCACGCAGTCCTTGAGGAGCAAGGCCTCGACGTAGACATTAGGCATGTGATGCTTGTCTCGGACATTATGACGAATACTGGCACGATCCAGCAGATTGGCCGCCATGGTATCAGTGGGAAAAAGGATAGCGTCTTAGCAAGAGCAGCGTTTGAGTTGACCATCCAGCATTTGGTTAACGCAGCGATCAAAGGTGAGACCGATCCCCTTAAAGGTGTGATCGAGAACATCATTGTCGGCCAGTCAATGCCCTTAGGCACAGGGAGCGTTGAGCTGTTTATGACGATGGGGGGCAAGAAAGATGAGTAGCATCGATCACGAATTCAGAATGGCCTTCCGGACAGGTCGCATTTATTTAGGCTCCAAGGTGGCCATCAGGGAACTCCGTCGAGGCAGGGCTGTGATGGCGATACTCGCTTCTAACTGCCCTTCGGCGACTAGGGGTGAAATAGACCGTTATGGGAAGCTTTCCAACATTCCTGTTCTCCATCATCAGAAGGATAGCAGGGATCTGGGAATCCTATGCGGTAAACCATTCCCCGTTTCAACACTCGTGATAAATGATCCTGGGGACTCCAAGATCCTCGATTTAGCGAGGGAGTAGCATGCTAAGCAATATCAAGATAACCGAAAACGAGATGCGTTACATGGCCCTTTTAGAGAACATGACTGGTGCCACGATTGTCGATTGTATCCTTGAGGATGAGAATGAGACGGTCATCTTCTCTGTGAAAAAGGGGGAGGTCGGCCTTGCAGTAGGTAAGGGCGGTGAGAAGATCAAGCGTTTCCGGAGGATGACAAACAAGCAAGTGGAGGTCTACGAGTACATCGACAACGCAGAGGGGTTCATCCGAAACGCTATGAAGCCCGCTAAGATCAAGGAGATCCGTTTGGTAGATCGGGTTGGGGGCGACCGCATCGCTATGGTGAACGTTGATGTTAAGGACAAAGGTATCGCTATCGGCAGGAATGGGTCTAACATCAAAAAGATTAGGTTTCTCGCCCAGCGCTATTTTGGGCTTGACACTGTTTTGATAAACTAAGTTTCAACTTATTTGCCTCCCTTGCAGTTTATTTCAGGGTAATACTGATTAGATGCTAGACATTATGTCGGGGCTAAGAGGCGGGAAAGTCTTAATCTTGCCTATGTGAATTAGAGGTGAGGTCTAATGGGAAGAGCAGGTCGTCTGCCAACGGGGAAGCTACCCCAAGATGTCCTGAGGCGGGTAGTTTTAGAAAAGCTAGGAGTTTACAGTGATAGAGTTCTCCTAGGGCCGTGTGTGGGCGAGGATGCCGCTGTCATCGAGATGGGAGACCGGGTGATCGTCTTTGCTACGGATCCCATCACAGGCGCGGTGGGGAATATAGGCTGGCTCGCGGTACACATAAACGCGAATGATGTCGCGTCTACGGGGGCTCATCCCCTCTGGTTTCTTTGTGTCACCCTTCTGCCGGAGGGAACTAATGAGGGCCTCCTCGAGGACATAATGGAGCAGATTCATAGAGCATGTATGGAGGTCGGGGTCGCCTTAGTTGGAGGGCACACGGAGACTACTCCGGGTCTAGACCGACCTATACTCATCGGATTTATGATGGGAGAGGCGTCAAAAGAGGACTACATAAAAACTGGAGACGCTATCCCAGGAGATATCTTGGTCCTGACAAAAGGGGCTGGGATCGAGGGCACAGCCGTGCTTGCGGAAGACCTCTCTTGGGTCCTTGAGAATAAGATCGAATCATCGGTTATCCAGGTTGCGAAACAAATGGTGAGGAGAATCAGCATCGTCCCCGAGGCGATGAAGGCGGTTGAGCTAGGAGGGGTTCATAGCCTTCATGATCCAACTGAAGGGGGTCTCCTGAACGGTATCTGGGAGATGGCGGAGGCCGCAGGTGTGGGTGTCGAGATAATTGAGTCCAAGATCTCTATAGCTCCTGAGACCAAGGCTGTTTGCGAGGCGCTTAACGTCGATCCCCTTAAACTCATGGGATCTGGAGCTCTCCTCATAGCTCTCGAGAGGAAGAGAGTAGAGAAGCTAATCTCTTTGCTGTTAGAGATCGAGGTTGAGGCCTCTGTGATTGGCGAAATAAAACATCTTCAAGAAGGGCGTGTTTTAGTGAAATTAGATGGGACTAGAGTTGATTTAGAGGCTGTAGATCAGGATGAGGTATACAGGACCCTTAAAAAATACGGATAATTGTAGTAAAGTATTGTTCTCCGTTAAAAATCACCAGAGGAAACTTTCTTCATCAACATTAGAAAGAGCATATAATATGCCCCGATTAGATGGATTACCGGATCCTTCTTGGTGTTGTTTCCTGACTTAACAAACAAAGTTGAAAAAAGTCTCCTAGTAAACAATGACGCAAAAAAAGTACGGGGTTATTTTATTCCATATAGTGCCCTAACTTCAATCTTGGTAGATTTAATGCTTGTCAAATTGGAAAAGGGTTTTTAGTACCTTCGCCTGTAATGGCGCTTCCTAGACTTTAAGCAGGTCAGACAGTACACGGGTCGTCCGCTTGTAGGCTTGAACGGGAGATCGAACTCTGTCTTGCATTTCCGGCAGATAGCCTTATACTTGTTAGGCGGACCATAGTTTACGCTGACGGTCGTCTTTAGCTCCGTAATCTTCATTTTAGTGTGGGCCATTATGTCGTCCATTGCCTTCTTCTCGCCATGGGCAACGAATGTGATGGCTGTCCCCTCGGCCTCCATCCTCGCGGTTCTCCCTATCCGATGGAAATATGAAAGAGTCTCCCGGGGTATGTTATAGTTTATGATGTGGGTAATGCCTGTAATATCTAGGCCTCTAGCCGCGATGTCAGTGGCTACCAGGAAGTCTATCTTGTTCGCCCTGAATCCCCGGGTTACCCTATCCCTCTGGGGCTGCGACAGGTTGCCGTGGAGGGCGTCCGCGTTATATCCGCTCCGTTTTAGGTTCCTAGCTAGTTTATGGGCGCCCCGCTTAGTCCTCGTGAATATGATGGCTTTGCGGATCCCTTGGTCTCTTATAAGTTCCTTGAGTATTGGGTAGCGGCTGCTGGAATCAACATTGACATAGTGTTGGTGGATCTGCTCGAGAGTGATCTCGTCCTTGCTCACCAGAATCTTTTCAGGGTTATTCATGTATTTGTTGCAGATCTTCCAGATGTTCTGGTCCATGGTGGCGCTGAATAAGCTGATTTGCTTGTTCTGGGGGACCCGGTCTAGGATCTTATTGATGTCCTTGATGAATCCCATGTCTAGCATCCTGTCAGCCTCGTCAAGGACTACCATGCTGACCTCTTTCAGTTTTAAGGTACCCCTCTCTAAGTGGTCGATGATCCGGCCAGGGGTGCCTACTACTATGTGGACCCCACTCTTTAGGGTTCTAATCTGGCGGTTGATCTTTTGGCCTCCGTAGATAGGGGTAACACGGATCCCGGTGAACTTGCTGATTTTGTATATATGGTCGGCGATTTGGATAGCCAGTTCCCGAGTGGGGGCCAGCACAAGCCCTTGGACTTTTCTTTCACTGATATTGATGGCCTCAATCATCGGGATGCTAAATGCTGCTGTTTTTCCTGTCCCAGTCTGGGCTTGACCGATCACATCCCTTCCTTTTAGGATTGGGATAATAGACTGAGCTTGAATAGGTGATGGAGTCTTGAAGCCTAGGGAATTGATGCCTTTCAGCACGTTTTTGCTTAAGGGAAAATCCTTGAATTCTTGTACCTGTATATGAACCGCCTCTTTTTAAACTATAAATCCAGCTGCTTTAGCATCTGTCTAGAAAATAAATGCATTAAGTATAACCTCGCATTCAGACCAACGTGATCCATTTAAAGGTATCCCCAAGTTTAGGTCTCATATGATCGCAAGGTATTTTATTGAGAGGTCCTTTAGTGAGGTGCGTGTTCACACATGAACGGTAAGATTGTAAAATATTTCTCGCGTAGAGGCTTCGGATTTATAACGCCCGAAAACAGCCAGGACGAGATATTCTTTCATGTCTCTAACTTCCCCGAGGAGGCCCCGCCCGAGATCGGGCAGAGTGTGGGCTTTGAATTAATTGAGACCCCCAAGGGAAACGAGGCAAAAAACATTACAGTCCTTGGTGGAGAGCCTGAGGATAAGCCCACTCAAGTTGAGACCCCTGAGGAGGAGACCCCTGAGGAGGAGACCCCTGAGGAGGAGACCCCTGAGGAGGAGACCCCTGAGGAGGAGACCCCTGAGGATGCAGTTCCCGAGGCTTCCAGTTTGGGGATCGGTGACATCAAGGGTGTGGGCAAGGCAACAGCAGAAAAGCTAATGGGGGCTGGTTTCGAGGCTTTGGAGTTAATAGCATCCGCTGACGCTGACACCCTATCGGAGAAGACAGGCATATCGGCAAAAGTCGCGGCCAAGATTATAGAGTCAACCAAAGAGCTAATCTAGCGGTCATCGGGACCCTTGTCGCGCAGGCGATTTTCTTATATAATTAGTTGTTTGTGCATGTAATACTGGTTTTCTTGAACAGTTTGCTGTTATTTTTTGGACCATCCGGTCTGATGCTGCGGAGTATCATGACTGTGCTTCGGTCAACATTCTGGATGATGATTGCTGAGTATAAGTGTACCATGATCCAACTAGCATTTAATGAGGGGCCAGGGGATGGGAATAGGTGGCTTAAAATGGAAGGGTTTCAGGAGTGTTCCTCAATTATATGGGTTAAGATGGTGGCATGGGCGATGAGGAATGTGATCCTGATGGGTTGGTTGAAAGTGAGGCCGGAGAGGTTGATCGGGTCCTTTATGTTGAAAAGGATCGTTATCCTACCTGATATTGAGCTACTCTCAGTGTCCTGAGTTTAATGCTGCGTGTGCGAACTTCGATTGGCTAACCCAAGACAAGTAAATAGACATTATAACTGCATCAGATGATTCTCCTTCTCTACGGGTGAATGAGAGAAGTTGAAATTACCGATTTTCCTTATTATCTAGACTAGGAGGTTATCCCTCATTGATAGCCCATATCTAACTCACATGAAATAGCTAACCGGTAGAGATAAAATAGCTGTGAACTTTTTTCTCATGGATGGACTTGGACGCGAGGTTCTGTGGGAATTATAGCTCAACTATCCCCTGGGATCACGCATTGTAGGTTATTCCCGTCCGGTCACCCAAAAGTAACGGGGGTCGTCGTCCACGACCCGGTTTGTGGGCCGGGTCCCCACGCTTGCCCCACCATCGACGTTAATGACTGCCCCGTTGATGTAGCTAGAGGCATCCGATGCCAGGAAGAGGACAACTCCTACGATCTCCTCAGGCTCCCCTGGTCTCGCTAGAGGCAGTGTTGGGATCCGGGCTCCGAGCCTCTCGGCCATCATTTCAGGTAAGGGCTTAGGTTGGGTATCTATAAGGCCGGGGCTCACCGTGTTGACAAGGATGCCGTAAGGAGACAGCTCGATAGCCGCCACTCTGGTGAAGGCCTCGACGGCGGCCCTGCTGCTGGCGTAGGCCGCGCCCCCCGGGGAGCCCCTTTTGGCTGCTCCCGACGAGAAGTTGATGATCCGACCACCTCCACCTACCTTGATCATGGCCTGCGCCGCGGCCTGAGTCATCAGAAAGGTGCCCCGGCAGTTCACCGCGTATACCCTATCCCAGACCTCTGCCCGTTCCTCGAGAAGCGAGGCGTGGGGGGCCACGGCTGCATTGTTTACGCAGGTGTCAACTCTACCGAACTCGATCATAGCCTCGTCAATGATGGCCTTAGCACCCTCTACGGTGCTTATGTCAGACACTAACGCCTTAACTCGATCGCCAAGGGGAGTACAAGTCTCAGCGAGACCTCCGGCGTCGCGGTCTGCTGCCATCACTTGGGCCCCTGATTTGACAAAGTGTTTCACTATGGAGCGCCCGATGCCGCGGGCGGCTCCGGTCACGATGACAGTTTTTCCAGTAAAATCAAAGCTTGCTCTTCCGGTATTGTCCTGGCTTCCCATGACACAGACATCATCTCACTTATGGAAAAAACTATGTAAAGCCTATTTTGTTGCGCGTGGGCGGTTTTTTATTTTTCTTAGATGTATCTATTAGTTTAGTGAATTATATGCAAAAATTCAGGGTGTATCCTAACCATTTCTTTTATGATGGCCCACTTGACCTAACTTTTCCGGATGATTGGGACGTTGAGATGTGCAAGATGGCATGTCATGACGAGGAGGCCTTGACTCCCGATGAGATCCAGAACAAGATATCGAATCCTATAGGCACGAAACCCCTCAGTAAGCTTGCTAGAAACAGGAAGGAAGCCGTGATAATGGTAGATGACATGTCCCGTATTACTAAGGCTGGATTAACATTGCCCTATGTCCTGAGGGAGCTGAATGATTCAGGGATCTCTGACGAGCACATCAGGATAATTGTTAGCTGCGGGTCCCATGGCCACCATTGGCTGGAGCATCTGGCAAAAAAGGTAGGAGGCGATATTCTAGAGCGTATCAATGTTTTCACCCACTCTCCCTGGATGAACCTCGTCAAGCTGGGGAAGACCTCTCGAGGGAACACCCTGAAGGTGAATAAAGAGGTGATGGCGTGTGATCTGAAGATTTCCATAGGGTCCATAGATGCTCATGGGTCAGCCGGGTATTCTGGGGGCGCAAAAATGATCATACCCGGAATTTCAGGCATAGACACGATCTGCTACATGCACAAAACCATCAGGGAGAAGGGAGGGAAAGCCGGCATTAGTAACCTATCTGCAAACGATTGCAGAGCCGACATGGAGGAGGCCGCACGGATGGTAGGTCTCGACTATGTAATCGACGCTGTTTGGAATGGGGGATACGAGTTAATAGATCTCTTCTGCGGTGACTTTATACAAGCCCATAGGGCTGGTTCTGAACGGGTGAGCAAGGCTTATGCCACTGAGCTTAGAAAGGAAGTGGATGTTTCGGTATCAAACGTGTACTCTATCGGTTACGCACAATACAGCCTATCCAAGATGTCTGTGAAGACGGATGGAGACATCGTTGCCCTAAACTTCAATGCGATGGGGATGCTGATACACAGAACCTTTGGGAGATGGGGGACGGACTACGGTGGCCCCCTGTTCCGACCCGGATCATTGACTAACAGCGTCAGTGAGGGGGAGAGCGCCACAGGGGGCCTGAATGCTAACGGAATTGTCGTAGTAAATCCTTTTCCCCATAGTAAGTCCCAGGAGTGGAGATGGCAGACCGACAAGATCCAATGGGTCAAGACTTGGGAAGCTGCGTTGGAAAAATTGGCGGAGCGTCATGGCAAGGGTACCAAGGTTGCCATATATCCGACTGAAGGCCATCAGCGGACTATTGAACAGCTAAGAATAAGATGAATCTGCATAGTCTGACCGTGTTAGTATTACCTCGAAGGGTTTCCCCCCACAGCTTAGATTTTTTCATCCCAATCTCCGAAGCTTAGTAACTACATCATTTTACGCATGCGTAAAAATATAATTCAATTCAGTAGAGTATCACTATGACACTGTCTGTGGGTAATTTAGATGCAAAAAAAGGCGAGAAAAAAACCGGGTATCTCCATGTAGGTGAGACATCGTTGAGTGATGTCGTGATGCCTGTAACGGTGATCAATGGTGCCAAGTCCGGGCAGACATTGGCCATGACTGCGGGATTCCACCCCCGGGAATATGCGTCAATAGAGTCTTTGACCCGGTTATCAAATCTTATCGATCCAGCCACCATCAAGGGTAGCGCAATCATAGTCCACATAGTGAATACGCCCGGCTTTGAGGTGAGGGGACGAAAATGTCCCATTGACGACGCTCATCCTATCAACTCCTTCCCTGGGAATCCAAATGGGGGTATCAGCCAAAGAATAGCGCATACAATAGCTAACGAGGTTTTGTCTCAGTCAGATTATTATATCGATCATCACTGCAACGATGTTCAGTGGGTGGGGCCCAGCAATGTAATCTACAATAGGACAGGCAACGATGATGTGGATCCAAAATCGGAGGCTATGGCCCGTTGCTTTAAGACGAAATATCTGAGAGAGTCCAAAGTAAGAGACTATAGTTCAGCCCTTGGATATGCCACTAACGAGGGGATACCAAGTATACTGACGGAGGTAGGAAGCATGATGGGCGTTTCATCTATGACCGGATTTTTTGAGGAGGACAAGATCGGCTGGAATATTGAAGGCGTGGATAACTTGATGAAATTAATCGGTATGATCGATGGAACACCATACCAATCGAAAGAAAAGCCAATAACTAATATTGTATATCTAAAGGCAAAACACTCAGGGATCTTGTTCCCTTTAGTAGAGGCCGATGACTATGTATCAAAGTGTCAAGCAGTGGCGGAGATCCGGGACCCATTCGGAAACCAAAAGGAGGTTATCATATCCCCTGTTGATGGGATTGTATCACTAATGACGTCTTATCGTGCGGTTAAACAGGGATTATCCGTCATTCAGCTATTTGATATACCCTAATTTCCTTGTCTTTAGTTGCTTGATGCCCTCCTTTCCTAAAAGTCCTTTTATATCCCCTTTAATGGCTCTAAAGCGCTAGCCAGCCATTTAGTTAGAAGCTCTTGAGATATGGAAAACTGTTCCATACCATTTTTATTTCAGACTCTCTGGCAATAATTAAGTGCACAAAGGAAGAGGATTAATGTACGCCGGCAGAGGTTCTTTAGCCCCTTTTGTCGCCTCGCCCGTTGAGGTGGTGAGGACGATGCTTAAGTATAGTGACCTAAAACCCGGTGAGAACCTATACGACCTAGGGTGCGGGGATGGTAGGGTTGTGATGATGGCGGCCGAGGAGTTTGGGGCGAACAGTGTCGGGGTGGACCTTAACAAACGCCTCGTCTCAGAGGCGAGGAAGAACGCTAAGGCTCTCGGACTAGGCGAGAGCGTTAAGATCATTCATGGCAACATCTTTGACTTAGACCTAAGCCAGGCGGACGTGGTCACTATGTACCTGACAACGAGGGCAAATGAGAAAGTGAGGCCAAAGCTCGAAAATGAGCTTAAAAAGGGAGCACGCATTGTGACCCATGATTTTTCAATTCCCGGTTGGAAACAGGAGAGGAACCTAAAGTTCCAAGAAGGATACAGAAGCCATAATATCTACCTCTATCGCTGGGCCCCAGACGGATCACGCGTGCGATAGATTCCAACTATAATCCATCATGTTCGATGAACACTGACCGTTTCCCATTTCTTCATGTTCAGATCAGGCAGAAAACTCCAACTTTCCATAGTGAAAAGATGACTTTGGCACCTGCAATCACTACTTCCAAAGTTCTTGACACTCGAGCCGTACCCTGAGACTTTTGCAGCAATCCCGCACTCAATCTTCTGATCGCTGAGCCTAACGTACACCGCATCCACGCTAACGCTTTTCTCTCTCAGCAGATAATCAATATGCCAGTGTATAGCCTTATAGATTCCCTTACTAGTGTTGAGATGCCGGATTATCCTTGCATTCAGTCCGTTGAGGGCAGAACCGACGTAGATATAACTGCCCTCCAGAAATTTAATACGACCCAGGACGCCTATCTGTAAGCATAGATCTTCCTTAACTGCGATACAGAGGCAGTAGACTCCCTTCACCACCATAACCATGAATAAACTTGCTTAGATTAAAGAGAATATGGCGTCCTTTCAGGTATATTCTTTATGTTAGACGGATGTCAACCATCATTTACTGGTCATATGTCCTTTACAGAACATGAAATAATCTTTAGGGGGCTAATCTAGGCAATGAAAGTAAAAGCTGTCTTTCTGGATTTCGGCGGGACACTGGCTTATGGGGGAATAGACTGGGGTGATTATCACATGGCCGTAAGGGTCCTTCTGGCTAGCCTAGGCTATAATCTAGATGCTGCAAGTCTGAAAAAGGCCGTTGGAGCTGCGTTACTGGAACTCCAAAGGCATCGCTCAAAGGGTCTGGAGAAAACTCACGAGGAGTTTTACAGAAAAGTCCTCAGAAAGGTGGGCATTCCAGCAGACGATGATACACTCAAAATGATACTCGATACCTTCAAGAATTATTATGTCTCAACGTTCTATCCTTGCACCGAGGAGGTACTCAAAAAACTCTCTGAGAGCTACAGACTAGTTCTCATATCCAATACCATGAGCAACCAACCCCGTGAGATGTTGGAAAAGACCGGGATGGATAACCTATTTGAACTCATAATCTGTTCTATGGACCTTGGAATCAGAAAGCCCAACCCTGCCATTTTCAAGTATGCCCTTGATAAGTTAGGCGTTTGTTCTAGTGAGACCGTCCACGTAGGGGATAATGTGGAAGCCGATATGGAGGGGGCCTCAAATTCTGGCATCACTCCCATCTGGATCAGGACCTCCGATCAGGGCTATTGGCCGGGACAGGCAATATCTAATATCTGCGACCTTCCTCAGTTCTTGGAGACGATACAAGAGGCCTGACACCTTAGATGTTAAATATCGGCCCTTTGTCAAAGGAGTAACATGCATTCGCGGGGGTTTTCGAGGTGAGCCATTTCAGGGCAGATGTTGATGAGGTCATGAGTAGGATGATGCCCGGATTGGATAACGATGAATACTCCCAGCTCCACAATCTTAGGGATACGCTCCTCGGATACCATCAGACGAACCAAGTCAAGATAAACCACTCCGTGATGGAGCTTATCTGCGCAAAACACCTTATAATGAACGGATTCCAGGTCGAGATAGAACACATGATCGATAAGGTCTCCTGCGACGTATTCGGGACTAAAGGGTTTGGGACGGCGCTAGTAGAGGTGGAGACCGGATTCGTCTCTCCTGCGAACGCCCTCGACCCGAACACATACCTGAAGGCTCGTATCGCCAGCAAAATCACCAGATATAGCGGTTTTGCGAACAAGTTCATTCTAGGGACTCCGCCATATTATATCATGCAGATACCACCTGCCCTCACCAAGCCCCCTAGGTTCAGAACTGATGAGGAGATCGCGGCCATAAAGGGGCTCTGTGATCTGTATTATACCAACCCCCCGGTTAGCATCGAGGAGATAAGGAATGCTCGTCTCCACTCGATCTACGCGATTGACGTTGATATGGTCTTTGTGAGGGAGTGGGAAGTTAATGAGTACCTGGGAAAGGCCGCCCTATGGTCACTTTAGGACAGAGAACGGAAAGACAGTGCGCTCTTTAACTTGTAGATAATGCGCCTGCTCGTCCACATGTCTAGGGGGGGTGGCACGCTAAGGAGAGCTGATCAACGACAGCCTCCCAGCGAGTCACAAGAGCCAGAGATCAGGGGATACGTCGAGAAGGTCCTCAAATTGCTTTCGATGGACAAGACTCCAAACGTTCCGGTTTTCTACTCTATGAGAGAAATTCTGATTCGCGCGCTACACCTATATATGATCGGGGGACTCGTTTTCTTGACTTTTAATGCCTCAGATCTACGACCTAAGTGAATATACCAAGAAGCTCTCATCTATGAGTCTAATCGTGGGCAACGGCCTCTGCAGCAACATTTATGTCATAGGCAGGGAGAACGCCGTCATAGTGGACACCGGGATAGGAAACTCTATTAACAGCGTATGGCCTGAGCTTGAGAAGCTTAAAATCTCTCCTGAAAACGTGAAAAGCGTTGTGTTGACCCATGCCCACCATGACCACGCTATGGGGGCGTTCATCATCCTCGAGAAAACGAATCCAAAGATATTTGTCCATAGTCTTGACGCCAATTACATCGCGTCCAACTTCGGCCCTAACCTAGTTAAAGTGGAGGAGGATCACCTTATTGAGACCGATCTTTGGCCCTTAAAGACCCTCTGGACCCCGGGTCACACGGAGGGGGGGATCTGCCTCTATAACGAGGATGAGAGAGTCCTCTTTTCTGGCGACACAGTCTTCCCTGATGGGTATTACGGGCGATATGACGGAGAATCCGGTAGCCTCGAGGCAATTATCGAGTCTCTACGGAAGCTCAGTGAGATCGACGTAGATACCATGTTACCTGGGCATGGTATGCCTGTCTTCGAGGGAGCAGGAAAGCACATTCTGACGGCGTACCAGAATGCTTCACTCCGCATCTAAACATCTTAAATATTCATCCGGTTCATTCTAGGAAACGCGGATTCAAGATGGAAGAAAAGAACCTCGATTTCAGGAGCGATACAGTCACCCGACCAAGCCCGGAGATGAGGGCGGCTGCTCACAAAGCGGTTGTCGGAGACGATGTCTACGGGGAAGATCCCACGGTCAACGAGCTCGAAGCCATCGCAGCGGATATGCTTGGTATGGAGGCTGGACTCTTCGTTACGAGTGGGACTCAGGGAAACGCAGTTGCGATCCTAGCCCATACGAACAGGGGGGACGAGATTATCCTCGAGGAACGGAGTCACATCTACTTGAATGAGGTGGGGGGCTTAGCAGTCCTCGGCAGTCTCATGGCCCGAACGTTGAAGGGTGAGATGGGTTGGATGAATCCAGATGATATCCGGGGGGCCATCAGGGCCGATAATATCCATCAACCCACGACGAGTCTCCTCTGTATAGAGAATACCCACAACACCTCCGGGGGGATACCTCTCACCGTGGATCAGATGAAGGCCGACTGGGAAGTCGCTAAGGAGAACAACCTAAGTGTGCACCTCGACGGGGCAAGGATTTTCAATGCTGCTGTAGCGCTTGGGGTAGACGTGAAAGAAATTTCTCAGTATACTGACTCTGTCCAGCTTTGTCTTTCCAAGGGGCTGGCGGCTCCCATAGGATCTTTGGTGGTGGGAAGCGAGGACTTTATTCTAAAGGCCCGGAAATACAGGAAGATGCTGGGAGGAGGGATGCGCCAGGTGGGCATTATCGCTGCACCGGGGATCATCGCTCTCACCAAAATGGTTGACCGGCTAGTAGACGACCATGCAAACGCGAAACTCCTCGAGGAGGGTCTCCGTAAGATCAACGGGATCAAGATCCTCAAACCAGTGAGAACCAATATGGTCTACATCGACATAGGGGGCCTCGGATGGACGGGTGTTGACTGGAGTGATGCATGCGCTAAAATTGGGTGGAAGAGCAGGGGAAGGAAGACGAGCCTCAGGATGGTCACGCATTACGGAATCGAGAGGGAGGACATCGAGGCCTTCCTCGACGGCATAACTGCGGCGGCTCCGAAAATTTAGCCCAGAGGGCCCCTTCACATCTTTATATCTCCTATATGCTTCTCTCCGTTATGATTATCGTCTCAGCCGAAAAACTTCTGAAACTGGGAATAGATATCTTCATAGCTCAAGGGCTCTCAAAGGAGAAATCCGAGTTTCTCGTAGAGACTCTCGTGGAAGGCAACCTAACCGGTCACGACTCGCATGGTGTTTCCTATTTTATCAGATACTCTGAAAGGATTAAAAAAGGATATATTAAGGTGGACACCCATCCCGTCATCTTTCATGAGACGCCTGTAACCGCCTTCATTGACGGTAAGTATGCACCCGGCCAGGTGACAGCCAAGAAGCTTACCGAAGTTGCCGTGGCTAAAGCTAAAAAGCACATGGTAAGCGCTGTGGGAGCTTTCAACTGTAATCACATCGGGAGGATCGGATATTATACAAACTGGGCGGCGAAGCAAGGAGTGATCGCCCTCATGTTCGTCAATGTGGGAAGTCCATCTGTGAGCGTTTACGGAGGAACGGGCAAATTCTTTGGGACAAACCCGATAAGCGTTGGAATACCGACCAAAAATACCAAGCCTTTCCTCTTGGATTATGCTACTTCGGTCGCAGCTGCTGGAAAGATTGGGGTAGCCCAAGCCAAACATGACAAGATCCCTCTCAATTGGACTAGGGACAAGGACGGAAAACCGACAGATGATCCCTTCGCCCATGATAAGGGGGGATGGCTGCTGCCGTTCGGTGAATACAAGGGCTATGCGCTCCAGCTCGTTTCTGAGCTGCTGGGAGCTGTCCTGACAGGTTCAAGGGTTGGAATGGATCCGGTTCAGATACCACCCTCAACCAATGGCGTTTTCATAATCGCTGTCGATCCGAACGCTTTCGTTGGTCTTGATACATTCACAGAGGGAGTGGATGGTGTCATTGGGCGCGTAAAGAAGGTGGAGCCAGAACCTGGTATGAGAGTCATTATTCCTGGGGAACCGGAGTGGGAGACAAAAGAGTCTCGCCTCGCTGATGGGATTCCCCTCCCTGAGGAGACCTGGGAAGGGATCCTGAGGCTCGCAGAGGAACTCGGCCTCCGAATAGAAGATTACTAATTTGAAATATTTCCGAGTTTACACTATATCTTTTTTCAGGGGGAGGGCGGTTCTCGATGGATATGAACTAATAGAAACTATATAGATACCACGTTTATCCACAATTAAGGTGTATTCTCCCAGGTGACAAAGCTTTCCATTTCACGGCTGATAAATAGGATATTATTCAAGTGGATGTAGATGAAACTCAAGGGCACTCAGAGACCCATCCCCTTACCCTCCTGTGTAACTTATTTTCTTTATTTGCAGAAATGCGAAGCACCTTTCCCAAAGAGATTATTGTGTTACTTTTACATAGTGGATTTTATGAGCAGTAAACGTTCTTCCCTCCCTTGATTAGGCGTTTATCATCCATTCCGGTTAATCCAAAATGAGTTGATGGGGGAGAGGATAATCCTTCTTGAAAGGATCGTTAAGATCTATTATTCCAATTATCTCGGATGCTGGTGCACTTTTCCGTTGCGGCGACGACGGCATTTATGAGCGTCGTACGAAGCTTTCCGTCCTCCAGCTGGTAGATTCCTTCAATTGTGGTCCCTCCGGGGGTCGTGACAGCGTTCTTAATCTGGGATGTATTCATCTCTCCGTCTAGGATGAGCTTGGCCGTACCTAGTACTGCCTGGGCGCAAGAGTGGATGCTCAGCTCCCTTGGAAGCCCGACCTTGAGGCCGGCGTACATGAGGGCCTCTATAACGATGGCGATGAATGCTGGGCCGCTTCCGCTAAGGCCAGTGATTGCGTCCATAAATCTTTCCTCGACCTCTTGGTGCTGACCCATGGTGTCTAAGAGGCGCTTTGTAACTGATCTGTCATCATCTGTGATCCTGCTATTGCAGCTATAAGCTGTAAATGACTCGCCGACAAACGCAGCGACATTGGGCATAGTCCTGACGAATTTGGCCCCCGGAACCGCTTTATCATAGAAATCAAGGGAAATGATGGCCGCTGTGGAGATAACGAGTTTACCCTGGATCTCCGATGCAATCTCCTTTAAGATGCCGGCTACATCCCTGGGCTTCACGCAGATGAATATAATATTCGCCTGTTTTGCCGCCTGGGCGTTATCTTGAGTGACCTCAACTCCGAGGCTCTTAAGCTCATCCAGTCTTTCGGTTCTCCGCCGGGTGGCTATGATCCGGTACTGGTAGGGGCTCTTGCTGAGGCATTTTGCAACTGCTTCACCTATCACTCCAGCGCCGACTATAGTAATCGTTTCTGCCATATTAGTTTCTCCTCAGTGTATAGGATATTGACCTTGGGCAGAAGTTCATAAATCTTTATCCTGTCTCAACTCTTCGTCAAATATTGCTAAAAACTAGAAAAACGGGTTTGATTTTAATGATTGATCCTTGGCAAGAATCCTTTCTATTGCGGGTGGAATATAGTGTCCAATATACATATTCTGACTGCAGTAAAACGATTTGAATGAATTGAAACTCGTAGAGCGGTTGCATCATAAACGGGTCATACAGACTATCAAGCCGAACTAAGAAGAGGGGTTGAGACTCTACACGTATCAATCTGCGAGTCCAAGAATTCACTATTACCTGCTCCTCAAAATGAACAAGTTAGATAACCCTTGATGCGGAATCTGCTTTAAGTAGAAGTCATCTATAAAAATTACATCATCGAAGCATAGGAGGCTTGGCATGAGAGACAAGATAAAAGGAGTTATCACCTGGTTATACTACAGGGACTTGCCTGTAGCCGTAGAGTTCTATAAGAATGTCATGGGCTTTAAGATGAAAGTCGACCAGGGCTGGTCGAAGATATTCAAGATAAATGACGGGTCTTATGTGGGACTTGTTGACGGGAAGCATGGCTACCATCAGGCCAGTGAAATTAAGCCTGTGATCCTCTGTATAAACGTAAGCGATGCCGATGAATGGCATCGAATGCTTATTGAGAAAGGCTTGGCCCTGGAGATGCAACCAAAGGAGTCAAAGCGCCTCAAGATCAAGGTTTTCATGTTCAAGGACCCCGAAGGTTACATCATCGAGATCCAGGAAACCCTGCCAGGGGGATGCTCTATCTAAAATTTATTCTTGACGGAAAAATAGGTTGGTAGTTAGTCCAAGCCAAGCTCCTTTCTTTGGCTCAGTACCCCTTGCTTCAGGTAGGTTAGATCGCTACCGATGGTAATTAAATTATAGCCCTTCTCCATCCGATCCTTTATTGTCTTCCCTGATGCTAGGTGGACCCCCGTTGCCTTCCCCGCAGCTTCTGTGGCTTCATACACCCGATCGATAGCTTTCTGCACATCTGGATGAGACATGTTGCCTAGGTGGCCATACGAGGCAGAGAGGTCTGCCGGACCGATATAGCTCACATCCATTCCTTCCACGGAGACGATGTCCTCAATGTTCTTAACGGCCTCCTTAGTCTCGATCTGGCAGATCACCAGGATCTCGTCGTTGGCTGTCTCGAGATATTCTGGGTCAAACATTGCGGCTCGCCTAGGACCACACCCTCTCTGGCCATCTGGGGGATATCGTGTTGCCTTCACAGCCATCTCGGCCTCCTCCCTATTGTTCACCCAGGGGACTAGAATTCCGTGGGCGCCAATATCTAAAGCCTTCTTTATGGCGACTTTTTCGTTCCACCAGACTCTGACAATAGGGGTGGTCTTCGAGTCTCCCCTCATTGCCTGCATTAGTGTCTGGGCCATATAGGTGTCTAGGGGAGCGTGCTCGGTATCGAAAACGAAATAGTCAAATCCAAGGGTAGACATCATCTCGGCCGCGATAGGGCTCTCGAGAGTGGTCCAGGTTCCGTATACCTGCTCACCTGCTTTGAGCCTCCTCTTAAGTACATTCTTCATACTCTCCAAACTCCAAGGCGCATGAAAGTACGGTCTCAGTATGCTGTATATATGGTTAGCTTAGACTTAAGCGTGTGTAAAGAAAAATGGGCTTAATTTGTCTTTTTAATAAATCGTACGCGTCCATGAAGCAAAACAATTTTTAAACCCCACACACTCCGGGGAAATCTATAAACACAAACTAGATTTATACGTGCGCGATATCAAGCAGTCGAAAACAAACTCATTTGCATCATAGACCATGCCAATGTGTAATGGATCCCCCCTCTTGAAGAAATTGATTTTCGGGGGCCACATTGAGGTCATTGAGCCGCCATACTGGCAAAGAAGAGGTATACCATTTCAAAAAAGGGCACTAATGGTCAGATCTCTCACCGGAGTCGGGTACTTATCACTATATTGTATCAAAATAGAGGCACTAGACAAAATTTGTCAGGCTTGCGCAGTCTGGACCATGTTAGACAACTAGAAAAAAGGGACATTCTAAAGCGTGTCTAGGAACCTTTCTAACCGTCCCACGACATTCTTAAGGACTGGTACGGGTTGTACCAGAGGGACCCTGATGAATCCATCAGTACTGATCCCGAACCTATGGCCAGAGCTCAGACCCACGTTTTCAGCCTCCTCGAACTTTTTTACGAAATCCTCGGAACTGATGCCATAGCTTTTTGCATTGAACCAGGAATAGAATGCTCCCTCGAAGAGATGACAGTCAAGACCATCAATACCGTTGATGGCGTGACAGAAGTACTTGCGCCTCCTGTCGTATTCCTGTCTCCTCTCCTCAACGTAGGACATACTCCCTTTGAGGGCTGCAGTTCCCGCAGCATAGACGAATGTGGCCGGTCGGGGAGCTGTGAGAGCATTGATTTTAGTTGCCTTATCAAGATATCTCTCAGGGACGATAGTGTAGCCGAGGCGCCACCCTGTCATGGAGAACGTCTTGGAGAAACTCATGATGTTGATGGTCCTCTCCTTTAGTCCCTCCAGAGTTGAAGTTGCGATAAACTCATTATCGTCATAAACAAAGTGAAGATAGATCTCGTCACTAAAGATGGCTAGGTCGTAGTCAGTGGCGATCTCTCCAATACCCTTGAGTTCCTTTTTGGTAAAAACAGTTCCAGTAGGATTATTTGGATTGCAGATGAGCACGGCCTTGGTGTCGGGACTGACATAGTCCTCAAGGGTGTCTATGTCAGGATGGTACCCATTCTCCCGATTAAGCGGTGCAATAGAAGCCTTTACCCCCATCTCGTTGAGAATCCTATAATGTCCCGCATAGCTGGGACTCCACATTAGGACCTCGTCCCCCTCCTCAAGGACTGAAGCGAGAGCGATATATAGGGCAGCGCTGCTCCCCGCCGTTGGGACCACGTTCCTAGTCTCATATGCGGTTCCAAAGTTGGCATAGTATTCTACCACTGCCTCCTTAAAGTTCTCTGGAATCGCCCCCCTGGCGTAGTGGGTCCACTTTCCCCCCTCCTTTATAGCGTTAAGTGCCGCATCTATGACCCATGAGGGAGCCTCAACGTCTGGGTCTCCTGCTGTTAACTTGACATAATTATTGGAGATATCAACTTCCTCCTGCTGAGGATAGGACATTCGAGGTCTTATTTAACTCAAAGGATGAGGGAAAAAATAGTTAGAAAAGGAAGCCTTCTTTTTTGGGATCATTGGGGTCAATCACTATATGGTTGAGGGCGGTAATATATGCCGTCGCGGCAACATCAGGTTGAATCGCATCGTAATTCCCGACTTTGACCTCCTTCGCGACTTTGCCGTAATGGAGGGTGTTGATAGTGCTCTCTGCGACAAACTCGTCCCCCAGTTTCATCTCCCCCTTCCCATAAAGGGCCGCCATCCGTGCGTTTGTGCATGTGCCTGCGGGAGACCTGCATGATTGCTTCGGCCCGAAAACGTTCCAGTGCCTGCTGTCTGCTCCCTTCACCGTAGGTTCAGTGTAAAATGTCACAAGGTCAAGGACATTGAACTCAGGGAAATCAGGGTGGGCTATCTTGACATTCTCGGCGAGGTGGTTCCTGATCTTCCAGCCTAGGGGTATCCAGTAATCCTTGTTCTGGAGTGTGGGCTCAAGACCTATGCTCGCAGCATTGATAAATGCATACCAGAGACCACCGTAAGCTATGTCCGCTTCAACCATCCCGACGTCAGGGACATCCATCTTCACGGTCTCGGAATAGAATGAGGGCACCCCCTCCATGGAGATAGATTTCGCCTCCATGTCCTCCACCGTGACCTTTGACTTTACGAGGCCTGCTACAGTGTCCATCACGATCTCGGTTACAGGCTCAGTCACTTCCACCATCCCAGTGTTCACTAGAACCGCGGAGACGCTATACGTGCTATCCCCGCAGGCGCTGAAATATCCGTCTGTCCAGAGGTAGATAACCCCAATATCTGCCTCAGGCACAGTGGGCTCGGTCACCACGGCCCCTAGGAGCCCCGCGAAGCCCCTGGGTTCCCTGAGCATTGTGGGTCTTAGGTGATCATAATGTTCTTGGAAATATGACTGCTTCTCAGCCATCGTTGAGCCTTTGAGCTTGGGTATACCCCCCACGACAACTCTGGTCGCCTCCCCTGATGAGTGGGTGTCGATACACTCGATAATACGAGAGAACTTCAAATTGTACCGTAGGGATTATCTGATACCTGTATATTTACCGTTTTTGGAGAGCCTAATCGGAATTACTAATGAACTTCAAGTTCAGTATTGCGCTGAAGAGTGCGGGTATGTGAAAAATGCTAACTTCAAAGACAGTGTCGAAAATTGCCCATGAAGTCCGTTGAACAAGGAAGATAACGATTGACAGGCTAACCAGCAACAGTGTGCTGAGTCTCCAAGATCCACCATCTCCCTTTATCTCAATTCATCCCCCAACGGAACGTGATGAAAGAAAAGAAGATCACGTATCTTTCTAGGAGTTCAGGGTTGCAAGGGGTATATCCTGATAAATCCCGTTCGGAAGGGCTCTCCTAAGAGTCATGGGTAGTATATCTCCCTTGAGCTCCTCCAAAGAGATGTCAATGGGGGCATTCATAGAGTCAGGGAGCTCGACTAAGATAGGTGCACCTAGGGAGATCTGAAGCGACCTGGCGCCAATTATTCTAGCCCGCTCAAATCGGGTGATCTTTACAGGCCCTATCTGAATTTCGTTAGACAATATTTTCTCATTCAATCCATTAGATCGAAAATCTACATAGGGGGCATGCCGCCCATTCCGGGAGGCATTCCACCCATTCCACCCATTCCACCCATGCCCCCACCTGGGGGACCTGCAGGCATGCTCATTTTGGAGGCTGCGATGATATCGTCGATCTTTAGCAGCAATGTTGACGCCTCAGTTGCAGATTTTATGGCCTGTACCTTTACCTGGGTGGGCTCGTAGACGTCGATCTCCGCCATATCTGAGACCTCTCCAGCTAGGCCGTTGATGCCACTCCAGAGCTCTCCCCTTTCGTGCGCAGCCTGAAGTTCAGACAGTGCATCAATGGGATCCATACCTGAATTTTCAGCGAGGGTCACAGGTATGACTTCTATCGCTTCAGCAAATGCCACAACTGCGAGCCTCTCCCGGCCTGTTAGGGTCTCCGCGTGGCGCCTCAGCTTTCGAGATACTTCGATCTCAGGGGCTCCACCGCCCGCCAAGATCTTTGGGTCTTCGACCACGTCCTTGATGACACATAGGGCGTCATGAAGGCTCCTGTCTGCCTCGTCGACGATTCGCTCTGTGCCACCCCTCACTAGTATGGAGACCGCCTTGGGGTTCTTGCATCCCTCTACGAAGATGAGCTTATCATCGCCGATCTTTTTCTCCTCGACATTCTCGGCGTAACCTACATCTTCAGCCGTTAGGTCGTCTACATTGGTTACGACCTTGGCTCCCGTCGCCTTGGCAAGGGCCTCTAGGTCACTCTTTTTGAGCCTCCGGCCGGCGAAAATACCCTCCCGGGCCAAGAAGTGCTGAACCATGTCATCAATCCCTTTCTGGCAAAAGAGCACATTAATGCCGGCATCCTTGATCTTCTGGACCATTTGCCGGAGCATGTTTTCCTCCTGGTCAAGATAGGCCTGCATCTCCTCAGGTGTCTCGATCTGTATTTTAGCATCGAACTCGGTCTTTTCTATCTCCAGAGCCGCGTTTAGGAGGCCAATCTTGGCGTCCTTGACTACCTTCGGCATATCGGCATGGACTACCTCCTTGTCGATAATTAGCCCCCTTATGAGGTTTGTATCAGTAAGGGACCCTCCAGGTTTCTTCTCCATCTTTACCATGTCTAGATCTACTTCAAAGCCGCTGTTGGCCTCAACTGCAACTTGGAGGACCGCGTCCACTGCTAGGTCAGATAGGTAATCGCTATAACCTGATACTAGCTTGCTAGCCATGGATGTAATTGCGACTTTTTTGAGACTATCCTTATCCTTGGGTTCGACCTCAATAGAGATATCATCTAAGATCTTGAGGGCCTGCTCCTGAGCATCCCTATAGCCGTCTATGATGACTGTTGGATGGATTTTTTTGTCCATGAGCTCTACTGCTTTTCCAAGAAGCTCCCCTGTTAACACCACAACACTTGTGGTGCCATCCCCGACCTCGTCATCCTGAGTCTTGGAAACCTCCACCATCATCTTTGCGGCTGGGTGCTGGACGTCCATCTCCTTTAGCATCGTAGCGCCATCGTTGGTGATGGTAACATCCCCGAAGCTGTCCACCAGCATCTTATCCATGCCTTTTGGTCCGAGGGAGGTCTTCACAGCCTCGGCGACAATTCTAGCAGCCTGAATGTTGGCATTTCTAGCGTCACTGCCTCGGTTACGCTCAGTCCCTTCCTTAAGAATAATGATTGGTTGTCCGCCATAACCACTTGCACTCAAACAAATTCACCTTGAAACTATAGCACAAACAAGGATATGGAATATAAATATTGCCGTCGCGCGCATAGTTATCTTGGGGTTACCAGACTAGGACCATTTTATATCAAAATCATGAGGTTAATTGATTGCTTACGTGTGCAATATATTTTGATGCAATGTTATATCTCTATTAAGGGAGTTTTAAATGTATGAAACTTCTGAGCTATCGTAAACGAGATATTTTTGGGATAGGCATCGTGATTGGGTCCAGAGTTTTAGATATCAACGAGACAGTTAAAAATAATTTTGGGGGGGCATTTATGGATATCACTATGGACGAGGTCTCCGATATGATCTCGTTTCTCTGTCTAGGTGAAAAAGGCCTCAGTGAGGCTCGCAAGGCTATTGAGTGGGTAACTGAACAGATTGCTTTAGACCAAGATGTAAAAGGCCTTGTTGATCTTGATAAGATTGATGTTGAAGCGCCTATTCCTCGTCCGAGGAAGGGTATTGTCTGTTTGGGCCTTAATTACTCTGACCACGTTGCAGAGGGGAGTAAAACCCTTGACGAGGAGCAATCTATCCCAGAGCACCCTATTTTCTTCACAAAGGCCCCGACGGCGGTCATCGGCCCATACAATAATATAGTCTATCCCCGGGTCACAGAAAAACTCGATTATGAGGTGGAACTCGCTGTGGTAATTGGAAAAGAAGGCAAGTATATCGCAGAGGAGGACGCATATACCCACATAGCAGGGTATTCTGTGTTCAACGACGTCTCCGCCCGCGACCTCCAAACGAGGCACGGACAATGGTTCAAGGGGAAAAGCATAGATACTTTTGCTCCAATGGGGCCTTATCTTGTAACTCCAGACGAAGTAGTTGACCCCATGAACTTGGATCTCAGTTTAAGCGTTAATGGGGTCATCCGTCAGGACTCAAACACATCCCACCTTATTTTCAACATTCCAAAAATCATTAGTATCCTGTCCGATGGGATCACCCTCGAGGTCGGGGACATCATCGCAACAGGGACGCCGGCAGGGGTGGGGAGCGCCCACAAGCTAGGCTTGATGAACGTTGGAGATTTGGTTGAGGCAAAAATCAAGGGATTAGGCTCCCAAAAAAACCGGGTTGTTTCGGAAGACTAATCTTGCGTGTGCCGAAGGCCATTGTTGTCCCAAACCAGCTATAGAGCATTGAGCACGACTGTTTCTACCTTTATCCAAAAGCAAAAGGCGGATGATCTCACGTGCTTGCAATTTATTAGTCTTATAGACTAGTAAAAAGACTTCAGTAAAGATTTAACATTCTAGCGCAATACAGGTGGGAAAGAAAGGAACAGGAGGAATTCAAATGGAGAAACAGACTCACACTCTTGCAAGGGGAGACCTTCTCGGCACTCCTTTGAGGATAGCCACAGGGGAATCTGCCGAGGTAATCCTGATTGCCACAGAGGAGATGGCGGTGGACGGGAGAGGATTGATTCACGGGGGCTTCACGTTTGGCCTCGCTGACTACGCTGCCATGTTGGCCGTCAATCATCCTTTTGTGGTGCTTGGAGGATCAGAAAGCCGTTTTCTTGCTCCAGTGAAGGTCGGGGATTCTATGATCGCCTTTGCCAAAGTGCAAGAGACCAAGGGAAGTCGCAGATCAGTTAGAGTCGAGGTATTTGTCAGCGACCTTCATGTCTTCACCGGTGTCTTCTCCTGCTTCGTTCTTGAGGACCACGTCTTAAACTGAAAAATCAACTCAGTTTTTGTTTCTACGCTTAAGATGTTAGAATTATTATTTTGTAAATAATTTAGAACCTAGAATAACTTTTTTTAGCGAAAATAGTTCAAATTATATTAACAATATGAGATTATCTCACGCACAAAGACCGTAGAGCAGAGCCACCTTCAGAAAAATCTACACCAATGTAACTGATATGCTGGACGGCGGGAAAAAGATCTCCTTAGCCTCAATAATTAACTTCAGCAAATAGATGTAGAGCAAAGGCATGCTCAAGTTCACTGGAGAGACATATGAAGGCGAAACTATTAGGAAATACATTGCCTCCTTGGACGGGGTGGCATCCAAGATTTACAGCACACGATCTGTCTTCTATATCCTCCTGAAAGACTTCCCTATTCATTCCTTAGAAGCCCTAAGAGACTCCTCTGAGTCAAAAAGCATACGGACGTCCATAACCTAGAATGACGAAAGCCATTACATTCCCCGTAAAGGGGAATACTCTTTTCCTAATTTACTATCCATGGCAAAACAAGTGTTATTCAATCCTGAGGAGAAATAATTACCTGATGATGTCACGTTGAGGATCACGGTTGAGGTGAAAGCAGGATCCAAAAAAGATGGGGTGATCCAAGGAGAGGGGGATCACTATATTGTAAGGGTGAAGGCTCAAAGAAAGAAGGGAAAAGCAAACATCGCCGTCCTCAAGCTCCTCAAAAAACACTTCGGGCGGCAAGCCCGTATTGTGAGCGGGTTAACCTCCACAACGAAGATAGTTGAGGTAGAGGACAAGAGCTATTAAAAAAAATAATCACCCCGAAGCACAGAAAATCCACTAGGGCAAAGGTATTTGAGGGAATAAACACCGTTTAGCATAACCCTGCGGATGACAAAGATCTCCAAAGATACCTTCTTCGATTGTGTTGTGAGGATTTGTGCTTGGACAGGGAGTTAGGTAATGGTTACTATAACTTTACGGCCGACTCTATCTGGATCCAATCCAAGCGATTTGTCTTTGTTGTCGCCGTCTTTTATCTGGCTGTAAGGGTTTCTTACCCGCCTCATATCTAGGAGACCCCTGCAGCGGTCCCTCAAGGACTCTTGGGTCTATGTGGAAATAATCTCATATCTAGAATCTCCTATTTCCCCTGACGAGCACCATGGTAGAGAGAGCCCCTCCACTTCTATCTTGATTCTATAGGAGACCGTTTTGTTAATGTCCAAGTTTTTCATTGTCCTTATCTAGGGGAACTCTGAAAGGTTTGAATTAGTTCAATCCCTTTTCTTGCCTTTCACTTTTTATGGATGTTGTCCAGAGACTCTATAGCGGATATCCTGAGGGTTACCATTATTCGATTCATCTCATGCCTCAATCCTTTTTCTACTTTCACTCCCCGTCTCTCTAACCCATCCGAGAGGAAACGGTCAATCTTGAGCCCTTCCTCATCAAAGTCCGTCAGTATAACCACGGATCCGTGCCCTTTTGAGGTTGCATCCATGAAATCAGCATCGGAAACCCCTACCTGTGAGAAAAGGATTACTACGCCTCGGAATCCAAGGTGTCTCAGGGCCTCTAGGTCCCGAAAACCCTCCACGATAACTGCGTCAGCCAGGGTCTCGATCTCTCCCAGGAGCCGGGGTAATCTCTTCAGAGCCTCGTATGTAGACTTGATCCTCCGCCTCTTCTTCAAACTGATTCCTCTTGGTCTAAAACCAATATTATTATCAGATCGTTGACATTAGTGCCCGTGGGCCCTGTGATGAAGGCGTCCCCCAGACTCTTGAAAAACGTGTAGGAGTCATTTTCTGACAGATATTTTAAGGGATCAATGCCCCGAGCCTTCGCCTTTATCTGCGTTGAGCCGTCGACCATCGCTCCGGCTGCGACAGTCGGCCCGTCTATTCCATCTGTTGCAAAAGCTGCAACCACGCATACCATGTCCTCGATCCCCTCAGATATAGCTAGAGCAACTTCCATATTTCTTCCACCTACACCACTACCAGTCACTGACACTGTAGTCTCTCCCCCGGCCACAAGGACCGCTGGGGTTTGTATAGGAGAACCATACTGGATAACGTCAAGGGCTGCCTTGGCGAAAGACCTCCCAACTTTCCGGGCCTCCCCCTCGACCTCGGTGGATATCAAATCAGAGTTATAACCTAACTCTCTTGCCCGTTCCACAGCGGCTCTTGCTGCGACGAGGTTACTCCCGATAACAAAGTTCTGCACTCTCTGGAATATTGGGTAACCCGGTTTTGGTGTCTCAGGGATCATCCCTAGATCCCCTTCCTCCAGATGCTCCTTGACCATTTGAGGAGCTCCCTCCCAGATCCCGTATCGCTCAAGGACAGCTCTTGCATCCCCAAAAGTGGTTTCATCGGGGGCAGTCGGGCCAGATGCGATTGTATCAAGGGGGTCTCCTACTACATCTGACAGGATTAGGCCAATGACCGTTGCCTGCTGGGACCTCTGGACCAATCGCCCTCCCTTCACCGCTGATAAGTGCTTCCGGACGGCATTGATCTCGCTGATGGTGGCACCACTCTTAAGTAGCTTCTGTGTTACGTCCTGGATGTCCTCCAGGGCTATGCCCTCAGCGGGATACGCTAGAAGCGAGGAGCCTCCCCCGGATATAAGAACTATTACAAGATCCGTTGAGTCTACGTTATCCAACATCTTCATCATCCTCTTTACCCCTGCAACGCTTTCCACGTCAGGTATGGGGTGAGAGGCCCCGTTTATTGAGATCCGGTTAAGGTTGTGCCTCGACTCCGTTCCCTTCAATACGTTGACTTCACCTGATGAGATCCTGTTGCCCAGGATCTCCTCGACGGTCTCCGCCATGGCCCCGCAGGCTTTGCCACCTCCGATGACATGAATGCCTCCAAAGTGGTTCAGATCCCATTTGAGTCCACAAATTGTTAGTATGGTTCCCTTTAGATTGAGGTTCCGTCTTACGGCTTCTCCTGGATCCACCGCATTTACTGCAGCCTCCAAGATGTCCAAGGCATCCATTCTCAGCCGTAGAAGGATATCGGATGATGCGTTCTCCAGTAGTTCATCGCGGTTGCGGAACACAGTTGGGGTCAACCTTAGTTGATATCCATTAAGAGAGATTCAAAAAGTGTTACGGGGCATTCATTCCGTGTCTGGCAGAGGATTAAAGGTTAATCAGTTATTCCCGCACGATATATCGGCTAGCGTGAGGCGGGTCTGGCTCCATTCCTTTCTTAGTCCTCACCTTACGCACGGTATTTTTTAGGAGTGTGTTGGGCACAGGGGACCAGTGGTCGAAAGTACTCTGCCAGAAGGCACTCCCGGAGGTAGCAGCCCGCATCTCCTGGGAAAGACCTAGGGTCTCGGAGACTGGGACCATGCCCGTCACGGTAACGGCGGGGCCTTTTTGTTCCACATTGTGGATGCTCCCCCTCTTTCTGCTCAGGAGTCCTGTGACGCTTCCTAGCTCCTCAGGAGGTATCCTAACCTGGATCTTGTAAATCGGCTCTAGCAATGTGGGCTCTGCCGAGAGGATTCCCGCAAAAAGGGCCCCACGTGCAGCAGGCATCATTTGGGCTGGACCCCGGTGGACGGGGTCCTCGTGTAACTGGCAATCCATCAGCTTGATGTGGACGCCTCTGACCGCTTCCCCCGCAAATGGGCCAGACTCTACCGCCCATTGGAAGCCTCCAGCTAGGTGCTGAAGGACCTCCCTGAGGCCCTGGATCCCAGAAGTGAAGTCCGTGAAGAGGTTGGCATTTTGTCCCACAGATACAACTCTTCTAGAGTCCCTGACATTCCAGCCCGCCTTCTCGCGAAGAGCTTCCTCTCTCTGACGTCTGGAGCTCAGCTCACTCAGCTCCCCATTCCTGATAAGCTCGACGATCTCAGGCTCCAAGGGCTCTATGTCGAACCAGACCCTATTATGCTTGTTAGGGCTTTTCCCCATAAATGGACCGACTTTTTGTTGAATTGTCTCCCTGTAGACAACTGTGGGCTCGGTCGCGGTGACGTCGAGTCGGTGTTCTCTTCCGAGGTCCTTGATGGCGATCTCTAGGTGGAGTTCTCCCATCCCCGAAAGAAGGTACTCTCCTGTCTCCTGGTTGATGGTGGCGACGAGGTTCGGGTCCTGGATGGATAGCTTCTGCATCGCGTCGATGAGCCTCGGAAGGTCTGTAGGCTTCTTGGGCTCCACGGCCACCGTCAGCACCGGGTCGGAGATGTATTTGATGGACTCGAAGCCGATCGCGCCCTTGCTGTCAGCCATGTCGACGAGGGTCTCCCCTGCTCTACCCTGATCGAGGCCCAAGAGGGCCACCAGGTTCCCAGCGGGAATCTCCTCGACGATCTCCCTGTACTGGCCCATATAGATGGCGACCTGCTGGATCTTGTACTGCTTGTTCGCGATGAGGAGGTAAACGTCCTGACCCTTCCTAATAGTACCTGAGAAGATGCGCCCCGTGCTCACCACCCCTGCCTGGGGGTCGATGAGGACGTTCGTGATAGCCACCACTAGAGGTCCATCGTCATCGAGATTCACCATCGACTGCCCCATAGGGCTGTCAATATCACCTTGCCAGATCTTCTCTAGCCGGAAAGGCTGAGAAACGACTGGATTAGGGAGGTGTTCGACGGCCATCGAGAAGATGGCGTCGGGGAGGGGCAGCAACTCCTGGAGTTTCTCGAGCTCCCCGTTCTTGTAAAATTCGACGATGTCCTTGAACGTTAGCCCTTTTGCCTGGAGTTGGGGTAGTGTGAAGCCCCACCTGTCGAGTGCGGAGCCGAAGGCGACTGTGCCGTTGGCCGCGTTGACGGTCCACTCGTTCCTCACGGCGTCCTCGCCAAAGGTCTGGACGATGGTGTTGAACTGGTTGATGACCCTCATGAGCTTCTTCATGACGGCGTCTGCGTCCATCTTTAGCTCCTTGATGAGCCGGTCAAACTTGTTGATGTACATCACCGGCTTCACCCTCTCCTCGAGGGCGACCCTTAGCCTCACCTCTGTCATTATCTGGAACTCCTCCACGGCGTCAACAAGGAGGATGCAGCCGTCCAATGCCCTGAGGGCCCGAGTAACTTTACCGGAGAAGTCGACGTGCCCAGGTGTGTCGATGAGGTTAATGACATATGGCTGGTCTCCCTCCTCGTAGAGGAGGCTGATGTTCGCCGTCTTGATTGTGATCCCTCTTCGCTGCTCCTCCTCGAGGAAGTCGAGGGCTCTAGTCTCCCCAGCCCTCTCGGGGGCCATGAAGCCCGCCATTGCGAGGAGGCTGTCGCTCATCGTCGTCTTTCCGTGGTCGATATGAGCGATGATTCCTATGTTCCTGATGTGTTCCTTGTCATTCATCAGGCCCAAGAGCTCTTTTGTCTGCTTAAACTTGGACATATCGATTCAAACCTGTAATCCGGAATACGGTATACTACCAAAACGGGGTCAATTTAAATCTATTTCTCTAATCACATCGAAAATATCGAGAATGGAAATAAATTATTGGACAATAGAAAACCATCCTATCAATGATTATCCAAAAACGCTTCTAGACAGTGAGAGAGAACCCACTAAATTATGAAATAAAGAAAAAGAGTGTATTGATAGCAGTGAGTTAATTTAGTATCTTCTACGATTGCCCTGGCCGAAGCCCCGGCCCCGCCCTCTATCGTACCCTCTGGGCTCCCTTGTGAACACTTTGCTTGACAGATTATTATCAAGGTCCACGTCCTCAAAGGGGGCATCATCAAGGAGATCGTAGCTTCCGTATCGGCCTAGATTGAGACGCATGGAACCTCTAAACAGGTTGACGTATGCGTCCTTGATGTTCAGGATCTGATCTTCCTCAACTTGGTCAAGGACATCGTCCCAGAGAGTGAGGTATATGCTTCCAGTTTCGTCGGCGATCAGAGCCTCAGCAACTCTATGAGACGACATATCGGATCTAGATGTAACCTCTCTCTCCTCGGTTTTGGCGATTACCTTAGCAACTGTGTATACCTTTCTACTGTACTGTGTTAAATTCCCGATTTTCACCATAGGGGTTTCGTTATTATTAGACTCCATTTTATTTCTACTCTTGTTATGCGAGCGAAAGACATCACAATAGAAATATAAGGCTTGTTGTTTACTGCGGGCGAGAGTGTGTCGCGATACTTGTTGGTCCCCTTTAATTCTGAACCTACCTTTTCAAACCTTGGTTTTCGTTCAGGTCAGAGTTTATGGCGATTCGCCTCAGATTTCTCGAATAGATTTTCTGAGTGTTTTTACTCAGGTTTCTGATGCTCCACAGTGCCTTCACTAAACTCTCGTGAAAACCAAGTGGAAGATGAATGGCGCCCCGGGAAAGACTCGAACTTTCGACCGTCCGGTTAACAGCCGGGTGCTCTACCTACTGAGCTACCGAGGCACATCCTTCACTTGTTGTCTAATACTTCCCTTATTTGCTTTTTCACCTCGACGGGGTCGCCCCGGGCCCTGATCCTCCTGAGCACCTGCCCCAGGAGATAGTCAATAGCTCTGGTTTGCCCCGCCTGGTAATCGGTGACAGCATTCCGATTATCTGCTAACACCGCATCTATCGCTTCGCCCAACTCACCCCTATCCGCAGAGGCGAGCCCCTTCCTCTCCACGAGACCCCTGGGGGACTCCCCGGTGCTCACGTACTCCTTGATGAGCTCCCGGGCGAGCCTTTCCGTGATGGTCCTATCATCGATGAGCGTCAGGAGCTCCACGAAGGTCTCAGGTTCCACCTTCGACTCACGTAAGCTGACGCCCTCGTAGTTGAGGCTCTTCAGCAGGAAGGTGACCGTCCAGTTGGCCACCATCTCTGGTTTGGGGAAGAACGCGATGCATTCCTCGAAGAACTGGGAGAGGTCTAGTCCGGTGTTCACTATGATCCCGGCCTGGAACCGGGGGACCCCATGCTCCTCGACGTATCTCTGTATCCGGGCGTCGGGGAGCTCGGGCATCTCGGACTCGAGCCGGGCTATCCAGGCGTCGTCGATGTCGATTCGGACGAGGTCAGGATCCGTGATGTAGCCATAGTCCTCCTCCTGCTCTTT